>NZ_JAKILE010000008.1:0-248860 GCF_023283775.1 Shewanella seohaensis | reverse complement strand
GCTATCGACTTGAGATATCATCTTTTAAAGTGGCTCCCCTGACTGGACTTGAACCAGTGACATACGGATTAACAGTCCGCCGTTCTACCGACTGAACTACAGGGGAGTAGATGATGCGATATTGCTATCGACTTTAACTTGTCTTGCGTTAGTGGCTCCCCTGACTGGACTTGAACCAGTGACATACGGATTAACAGTCCGCCGTTCTACCGACTGAACTACAGGGGAATCGTTTAACGCAACAGCTTGGTAATTAAGTGGCTCCCCTGACTGGACTTGAACCAGTGACATACGGATTAACAGTCCGCCGTTCTACCGACTGAACTACAGGGGAATCGTTAGTTACCTAACTGCGCCTCACTTTTATCGAGATTGAAATTTGGCTCCCCTGACTGGACTTGAACCAGTGACATACGGATTAACAGTCCGCCGTTCTACCGACTGAACTACAGGGGAATCGTTTCTCTCGTCTCGATGACTTGTTGAGAACGGAGCGCATAGTAAAACGCTCTGTGGGATGAGTCAACTCGAGTTACTAAAAAAAGTGTAATTATGCTGTTAAGTGTTCATCTAATGTGCATCGTGGTGCCAAAATCAGCATTTTGATGAAGAAATAACTTATGTTTTCGTAAGATAGCGCGTCTTCATCTTAAAAACACTTGGGATTTTTAGGGGAGACAAAAAGCGCAAATAGACCTAGTTGGTTAAATTCTCAGCATTATTTTGGCGGGAGACCCATTTGATATTTCAAAAACCTCAGGCTTAAATAGATAAAGTGTATTTGAGTGGCAACGAATCGATGCTTTTGTGGTCAAAACCTTTACGCCGTCATGCTGCCACTCGCTTGGTAAGTCTTAACCTGATGCTTTAATTACTGATCTCACAATATAAGGTACTAATATGAGGTGCTGACTATTTATAAAGTGCACAATATGCGGTAGGTATATTAGGCAGCACTGCAGCTTCCACTGGTTATCCCTAAAGCGACAGCAGGAAGCCCATCTCAGCCGAGTGGCAAAACACTTATCGAGAGGTGAAAACAATGGCAATGAGTCGATTAGAACAAGCAGAAGCGTTACTCGAGCAGCCCTTAACCTTAGATGTACTGCGTCAGTACCGTGAGTTGTCCATGCATTTAGATGATCCTGATTTTCAAAAAATCCAAGATTTAGCCGAAATCCTCTTTGTGGTTGCCTCTACGGACGAAGCGCTTTTTGCGGCCGCGCTTGCAGAAGACTTAATTTAAGCGCTAATCAAGTTATCCCTCGGTCATGAATATTCACTTTCTACTATTTTCTGCGAACAGATAGCCCCAATTCTACTGACTCATATGGATAAAGCGGAAAGCGCTGTCATTTTATGCTGTAAAACACGAATAAAGGCGTAACAGCAGGAGATCAATCAGATTTTGTGAATGTTATCGGTTGTAACAAGTAGTAACTGTAACCGTTCATATAGTTTGATAAATAGTGGGAATAGGCGAGATTAGCTAGAATTTGGCGGGATACCTTGATTTATAAGGCTTGAGCTAACCTAGTCCTAAGTCGGAACTGAATCACTAGGATTGATAAAAACAAAGCTGGCACCGAAAAGGTTCACCAGCTTTGAAAAAGATTCACAGTTCATCAAGATTGATAAACTCGGAACTCATAAACGTTTAATCGAGATTTTTACCCATCCAAACCACCTTGCCGATGATTTGGAGCATAGGCAGCTCATCTGCAGACACAACCTGAGACTTGTACTCTTTGTTGTCGCTGATGATCTCAATGCCACCATCAAAGAGTTTTTGTAGCCGTTTGGCATACAAGTCATCGCCCAAGCGTAAAACGAAGATACAGCCATCTTCTAGCGTAGTCTTGCTGATATCGACTAATAGGCTGTCACCGCTATGAATAGCTGGCTCCATCGAATTGCCCTTGGCATAGACCACTTTCAAATTCTCAGGCTTTAACCCGCGATACTTGAGCCAGTTCTTTCTAAACGACAAGCGTCTGCGCACACCTGTCTCATCGTTAAAAGCCCCATGGCCCGTGCTCACCACCACGTCATAACCTTCAATAAGGTAATACTCTTCATTGAACTGGTCTTGATGGACATAGACGATCCCTTCCTGGGAAATCTCGTCTACTTGTCGGTTGGGGTACTTAGGGCCATTGCCCGTTGCTAGCCAGCGAATATTCACGCCAGCCTCTTCAGCAATACGGATCGCTGTATCTAACTTTGGTTCGCCACCCTTAATGAGGTTTCGCAGCGTTCCCTCAGAAACACCAATCCTAATAGCAAACTCCCGAACGCTGTTTTCTCCAATAGCCTCGGATATGCGGTCTGCAAGAGTTCCACCTTTAGTCACAGAAGTCGGATCTAAAGATGGATCTGAATGTAAGGCTTCCGACTTCATTATTTTCCTCAAACCCAAATCTATGTAATGCGTAAACAACGCAACTTTTTACTTAAGAACTACCAGATAAGTAACAGTTTATTGAGCTTTAAGCCCTTATTTACATCAATTCTCTACGCATTAAATACCCGCTATTGCGTAACGCTTTGCGAAATTAATCAGAAAACTGTTGATCTGAATAAAAGTTGGATCTATATTCGCAATATGTTACGCAATGCGTAATGTATTGATGTTTTCATTAGTTCGTTCGCAATGCGAACGTAATCAAAATATTAGCACGGTAATTCTTATGAAGATAGAAAGCGCTCGTCATATACATGCTGCCTTGCTCGCAAATGGGCAAAGTTGCCGTGCGTGGGCGATTACGCATGGATACAACCCAAGGACGGTACAAAAGTGCGTTCAATGGTTCGCGCCAAATACAGGACGAAAGCCTAAACGCCTTAAAGCCGTTGAAATCATGGCCGCGCTATCGGACTACCTCGGCGTTGATTTAATTGGAGAGCACCATGACTAAGGAATGGTTTAGCACCATCGAAATAGCAGAACTGCTAGGCGTAGGTGATCGGCGCATACGTGATAGGGCCAAGCAAGAAGGTTGGCAAAAGCAAAAGCGTCACGGCTTAGGTGGGGGATTTGAATATCACTTAAACAGCTTGCCGATTGAAGCGCGGCAAAAGCTGGCACGCCAAGAGTCTGAAAAATTAATTAACTCGCCTTCGGCAATAGTTCGAGCTGGTGCGGCCGTCGCTCATTTGCAAGTACCCGCAGCAAGCCAAACCACAAAGGCCAAAAGCATTCAGCAATTTATTAATTTGCCTGAGAAAGCACAAAAGCGTGCAGATGCCAAATTAGTCATAGTCAACGCTAAGGCTAAATTCTGCATGCCTTACATCGAGGTGCGCCAACTTGTTGAAGGTGAAAGAGCATTCTGCGAAGCCTACAACACTAAGTCGCTTGAGCTACCCGAATGGATATTCTCAACCATTCAAAAGGTTTCTGTGGTCACTATTCGCCGCTGGGAGAAAACGCTCGAAGCAGAAGGGGTTAGCGCACTTGCTGGTAAATACGTCTCTGAACGGCAAAGCCTGCTTAACGATAACGCCGATGTAGCAGATTTCTTAAAAGGGCTGATCACCGCCAAACCGCATTTAGCGGGCAAGGCAAAACAGCTTAAAAAGCTCACCGAAATTTATGCCACTAAAACGGGCGCACCTTGGCAGATCCCAAGTGTCTCAACAATACGCCGCTGGGTTCTTAAGTGGGTGGATCAAAACCAAGCTGCGTTCACCTTCGTTACCAACCCTAAAAAATTCAATGATAAATATCGTACCGCAGTAGAGCGTACCTATCCTTGGATGGCTGCCCCAAACGATGTTTGGGAATTCGACTCAACCCCAGTCGATGCCATGCTGAAGGAAGGCCGCCACACCATTATTGCGGTGATAGATTGCTTTACTCGCCGCGTAAAACTGCTGGTATCGCCAACTTCATCCAGTGAGGGTATCTGCCTGTTAATGCGTAAAACCTTACTGGCTTGGGGTGTACCTAATCCTGGCGGTTTAATGCGGACAGACAACGGCAGCGATTATGTTAGCCAACGTACAACAAGCATCTACCACTTGCTTGGCCTAGAGCAAAGCCGCGCTAATCCATATTCAGGGTGGGAAAAGCCTTTTATCGAGCGCTTTTTCAAAACCCTCAGCCATGATCTTATCGAGCTGCTACCCGGTTACATTGGCCACAATGTCAGTGATCGCGAGGCGATTGAAGCCCGAAAAGAGTTTGCGGTACGCCTTAAAGAGCGCAACAAGAAGGAAAACGAAAAAGCCGATTTTGATCTGCGTATGACTCAAGCGGAGCTGCAACTGCTGCTCGATAACTGGGTCGATGCCTATTATCACCTTCGCGCCCACGATGGCCTCAAAGGCTTAACCCCTAGCGAAGCCTATCGCGCCGCCAAATATCAAATTAAAGCCGTAGAGCACCCCGAAGCGCTCGATCTCTTACTCAACTATGTGGGTGAGGCGACCATTCTTAAAGGCTTCATTAAAGCTGGAGGCCTGCGTTACACCGCCCCCGAAATGCTTGAGCACCAATGGAAAGGGCAAAAAGTCAGAGTCTTTCTTGATCCCACCGATGTGGCCCGGGCCTTCGTGTATCCACTAAACAACTGGGAAACCCGCATAGAAGCCGTGGATCACCGTCTGCTTGGGCAAGAGATCAGCCCTGCAGCTTATCGCCAAACCAAGAAGAATGAAGCTAAGTCTCTGCGCAGTTTCCGCGCCGAAATGAAGCAACTCGCCAAGACCTTCAACATCGGTGAAATCCATCAAAGCGTTATCGAGCACTTTGCTGAGCAAGCCAAATCACTAGTGGAGTTTCCAACTCAAACCGTCACCCATCAAAACCCTGGCTTAACAGCGCTCACCGAAGCCGCAGGGCAGCTCGTTAAAAGCAATAAACCAGCCTATAGCGACCAACAAATTGAGTACTTACGCCAAAAACGCAAAGCCATCGATGAGCGTAAAAACGCCATTAACCAGCAGCACGCCACGCTCGTGCGCAATGAACACGATAAAGCTCGTTTACTTGCCACCGAGTCGCTAAGTCGCGAGCTAACAGCCAAAGAGGAGGAGTTCTTAAAGGATTACAAAAAGCACAACAAGTTAGGGGCAAAACGCATTGAAGAAATCATGGGCCATAAGCGCAGAGCGACCAACTGAGCACTTATGACCCATCGCGGCCGTGAAGGCCATAAAACTAAAGCAAAATGGAGTATACAAAATGAAAGCAGTGATCGCACCTGTAAAGAATGTTTTAACAGCACAAGATGCCTTCGATAACCTCTGCACCCGAGGTATCGGTGTACCCGGTCTTGGCTTGTACCACGGCCCAAGTGGATTCGGTAAAACCACAGCGACCACCTATCTGTTTAACCAAGTGAATGGTATCTACGTTAGGGCTATGGCGACGGACAGCGCCAGCACGCTGATGAATCGAATTGTTGGTGAACTCGGCTCCAGCGGTATGTGGCGCATCAATAAGATGGTCGATTTTACCATCGAGCAAATGAGCATGTACGAGCGTCCATTGTTTATCGATGAGGCCGACTACCTGATGACGGACGTGCGCATGCTCGAAACCGTGCGCGACCTTTATGACAACACCGAAGTGCCAGTGATCCTCATCGGCATGGATCAAATTGCCCGCCGTATTAGTACCCGCAAACAGTTCTTTAACCGCATTTCAGAATGGGTTGAGTTTCGTCCCGCAGACTTAGATGACGTCATGGTGATGGCTGACTCTCTGCTCGATAACGGCATTAAAGTGGAGCCAGAGCTGCTAGATGAACTGCGCAAGGCCAGTGGCGGCGAAGCAAGGCGCATTGTGATTGGGCTAAACCAAATTGAGCGTTTAGCCAAAATGAATGAGCTGGATTACGTCACCGCCGAGCACTGGGGCGCACAACCTTTCCACGGCGTTCGCCGCCAAAGCTTAGTGGGATAAGAGCCATGACAGGGGTCAAACGCTCAACGCCATTAAGAAGCAGCGCATGGCTATTTATGTGCTGCTGTCGTAATCGCAAAGTCAGCTTTAGTGCCGAACAAGTTGCCGACGCATCGGGCATGCCTAAATGCCTCGCTAATCGCTTCTTAAGGGATCTCTACAGAGAAGGGCGCTTAACACTCGAATGGAAAGGGCGGACAGGGCTGACAAATCGCTACTGGTTAAACGATGACAACGCGCCAAAGCGCCAGTCTCAGTTTGCCAAAATCAAGGCCAATCAACGGATCTGGAATAGTTGCCGCATTATGCGCAACTTCTCCATTGAAGAAATCATGGTGACTGCTCGCGTCGCACGTTCAACGGTTAAGCGTTATCTAAATGCCCTGCAACGGGCAAGCTTGATCCGTGTTCGCGCTATCGAAGAAGAAACCGTCATCTATCACCTCAATGTTGACTGTGGTGCGCTAGCGCCCGAACTCATCGATGACGGTATCTATGCTCCAACCAAATCGAAGTTTTATCCCTATCGGGAGGCGCTATGAACAAGGATGAATGGTTTCAAGTGCTTGAGTCAAAAGTGAAGAACGCCAGCCAAGGCAAAATTGCCAAAGAGTTAGGTGTAAGTACGGCCATGCTGAATCAAGTTTTGCATGGCAAGTACAAAGGCAATATCGACACTATCAAAAATCGGGTGGAAGGGCGTTACTTGCGCCATCACGTCCAGTGCCCCGTCGCAGGGGAGATAAGTGTTGATGCCTGCCGTGATAACCAAGTCCGGCCCTTTAGCTCTACAAACCCCCAACGAGTGCGACTTTATCGCGCTTGTCGAGGTGGTTGTCCGCACTCTCAACTGCAACAAACTGCAGTAACACAAAGGATCGATGTGCAGTCGGCCTCAGACAGTCGTTACAACGTCGAGGAACAACTCGCGTTTTGCCGCAGGCTCGCACAGGGAGATCCCCAACACCATATCGAACTACTCGAAAGGGAATTGCAAAAGGTGGCTAACCGCCTAAACACCTCCCTTTGGGATAACAAATGGAAAGGTAAATAACATGCATAAAACCCAACCAATCAATGTGATCGCAGCATTAAGGCTTAGAGGAATGAAAGTGGTGAGCCAGCGCAGGGGAGTGATTCAAATCGACAAGCCGAGTGCCGATTTTCGCCGAATGGCCGTGGACATTATCGAAAACATAAAAGGCATTCGTCGCCGCTGTCGAGCGGTGCAATTTCATGGTGTAACCGTTCGTTGGAGTGAGGAGTAATAACATGACCAGTCAACAAACTAACCCACAGATCCCCGCAGGTTACCGCATGAACGCAGTAGGGGATCTCGTACATGAAGATCGCATTAAGCCCGTAGACAAGCTGCGTGATGAGGTGGTGCATTGCATTATTGGTCTCGCGCAGCAGCTACGCGAGCAAATGATGCTGTTTAAGTTAACCACCATGGCGCAAATCGATGACTTTGCCGAACTCTCCGCGAGTGAGTACGGCACTAAGGTCGGTGGCAGTAAGGGCAATATTTTGCTGACCAGTTTCGATGGCAAGTACCAAGTCCGTCGTCAGGTAGGTGAGCACCGCGTATTTGATGAGCGCATTCAAACCGCAAAAACCTTAATTGATGACTGCATTAAAAGCTGGAGTGGTGGTGCAGATACCCGCCTGATGGCCATGGTTGAGCATGCCTTTAGGGTTAACCAGCAAGGCCGCATCGACGTTAACCAAGTGCTTAGCCTGCGCCAGTTGGATATTGATGACGCCAAGTGGAAACAGGCCATGGATGCGATTGCCGACGCGATTCAAATCACCGGAACCAGCCAATACCTGCGCTTATATGAGCGTCAGCCGAATGGCAAATACATTCAACTTCCACTGGATATCAGCACGCTTTAGAGGCGCAAGGAGCACAACATGACTCAAGGCATTCAATACCTAATCAACAAAAACCAAGCGGCGTTAGATCGCGTGGCTTTTAAACTGCGGATTGCCGCGCTGTTAGAGGCCAACTACGAAACCCTACGCAGTGAACTCAGCGGCATGGCAGCCGATACGCCACACCAGTGTTTGCTGGTCGGTGCTGTATTGCTTAACGAACTGCGTGGATTAAGTACTGAATTTGCAGGTGAAAAGCGCCGCGTGATTAGCTTTTTTATCAAGCGTTCCCTGAAGAACACTCAAGCATAACCAAGCGAAACCCGCCCCACTCATGGGGTGTGGTCTGTCTAATGTAGTGATTAGACACTGATGAGCAGCTAACAAAATGAACTCATTTTAAGAGCGAATGAAATGACCCCTTACGCAAAACGCTTACTGAAATATGCCATTGCTAACTGTCCAGCCCGGCCAGTGCGTAAAGGTAAAAGCAAAGCCGAATTGCTGGCAGATCGCGAGCAATGGGCGGTGAACTATTTGAACGGGGCATTAGGCCATGGTTGGCCAAAACGTAAAAGCCAACCTAAAGCCGTTCGCGTGCTAGTGACTGAATCAGTAACGACAACCGATGAGGATGACGAATAATGCTAGACACTAATCAACAAGCCCCTGCGCCAGTCGCTCAACACCCTAGCAGTAAGCATAAGAAGCGCCTAATCACGTTAATCAATGTGGCTAAGGGATCATTGCAGCTCGATGAGGCTATCTACCGTGCCATGTTAAAACACGCTACGGGTAAGGACTCCTTAAGGGCGATGAACTTACCCGAGCTTGAGCAGGCGCTAGAAGTGTTTAAGCAAAAGGGCTTTAAACCCACGTTAAACAACCATAAAAAGCGCCGTTTAAGCCCTGCGGCGGGTAAGAGTAAATTGGCCTCTATTGATAAAATCCGTGCTATTTGGATCACCATGGGCCATCACTTAGTTATCCAGGATAACAGCGAGTCGGCGCTCGATGCCTATGTGCGCCGCATGACGTTACGCTGCCACATTGCCAATAACCAAACCCAAGGCGTGGATGCCACCGCTTGGATGACAGAGCAGCAAGCCTACAAGGTATTAGAAAGCCTTAAAAACTGGCATAAGCGGGTATTAATCGAGCGCATTATCGCCCGTGGTGAAAGCTTAAAAATGAACGATGCAGGCACACAGCCAGCGGCTTATGAGTCCATCGTTGCACAGTATGAGGGCCATGGTTATGAGTAAACATAGGCAAGATGCTGTAAGCGTTCCTGACAGCCAACTGGATTTACTGTCCACCAGTGCCGCAGAACTAGAACAAGCTTTGGAAACCTTAGCCACGCTTAAACCAGATGAGCGCGAGGACTTTATTCGTCGCTGGCCTTCAACCCTACAAAGTCTATGCGATGTGATGCGCCAAACTCTAAAGCAATATGAAATTGATAATGCCGATAATGTGAGTGAAGCTTTAGCAACTAGCCTAAGTGCCTACCTAGGCGGGCGTGATATTTATATCCCCAATGGCGATCGCCTTAAGGATGCACTGCGGGATATCCGCATCTGGCGCGAGTTTAAGGGCAATAACCTTGAGCAGTTAAGCCGCCAGTATGGCCTAACCGAGCGCAGGATCAGCCAGATAGTGGCGGAACAAAGGGCAGCATTTGTGGCGAGGAAGCAGAGGAGATTGTTTTGAAATCCAATCTATATCACAGGGTTACCAAAAGGTAGCCCTTTTTATTTGCGTATAATGAGGATAAACTCGTAATAGTAAAGCAAATTTTTAACAATTAGGATGTTGAATCATGCAGATACGGACATCGCTACTAGCTCTCTTACCTGGTGTCGTTACGTTTTCTTTGCAAGCTAGCATTTATAAATGCACTGTAAATGGGGTGGAGACATTCAGCCAAGTCCCTTGCGCTGAAGATGCCCAGCCTATAACTGTTACCCCTCCCGCAAAAATTTCATCTGGCACTACTAACGAAGCAGAACTTATTGAGCAATGCGTTACTTACTTGAAACGTGCTGGTGATTACAAAGATCCCGACTCTATCAAGATCGAAGGACATTTCTTTGATTGGTTACAGGATGACAGCGGTGCTCGCAGGGTGTTACAACTAAAGGTTAATGCAAAGAATAGTTATGGGGCGTATGAGGGGGGGATATATCGCCCTTGCTTTCTAAACTACAATGGCACGAATCTTAGTGAACATCAATTTCTGATTGAAACAAAATCATAAGTTATTGTAATTATTAAATTAAACCTATTTAGTTTTGTATGGGTTTAAATGTATCTAGCATTCCTGGTAGTTGATAATATAAAGGAATTAAATCAATGCCCGTACAACTAATTGATAGATATTGGTCTTGTGGTGTATACCATCCATATAGGATTATGGGGGAGAGAAACCCGAATTGCGACGAGTTGACTTTCAAAATGATGGAT
Source organism: Shewanella seohaensis (assembly GCF_023283775.1). NCBI lineage: Bacteria > Pseudomonadati > Pseudomonadota > Gammaproteobacteria > Alteromonadales > Shewanellaceae > Shewanella > Shewanella seohaensis. The sequence goes on along the minus strand of NZ_JAKILE010000008.1, from coordinate 238,605 downwards.
TTAAAGAATCCTAACTGTCAGGCTCACTCTCGAGCTGTTGAGTATTTTGCAAAGCGATGGGGGGATCTTCTTAGTTCTTTGCTTGTTGATAACAGAAGATTAGTCGAACAGAATTTTAATATCGCAATTATTCCAAAGCATGAGCGAGGTAGGGTATCTGAGGGATTACAAGCTGTTGCTGGCATTGTAGCCACCAGAATAGGTTATCTTCCAAATCCGCCTCCAATAATTCTTTATAGGAAGTATGATGTACCCAGTGCTCATAATTCTTCTGGAGGGCGCTCAGTCATGACTCATATAGATAGTATTGAAGTCTTGAAAAATAATCTTCTTAAGGGAGCCCCGACAGTGTTATTAGATGATGTGAAAACCACGGGAGTTAGTATGTCAGCATGTCGTCAGTTATTGGAGCAAGCTGGCTCTGGTGTGGTAATCCCTATGCCAATATTGGAAACAGCATGAGTACTGATTACCTTGCTAGGGCTAAAGCAGTATTTTGTGTTGCTTGCCAAACAAGAAACCTAACAACTGATGCAATTTTAATGAAATTGCTGAAATTGTCTGATTCATTGGATTTAAGAGATGAATTGGACTGGATTACTTTTGTAAATAGTACTTCACACTTTAAGGAACTTTTTTCGACATCTTTTATAAGGGAGAACAGTGATTTATACGAAACTCACTTAGACTTTTCAATCAAACCTATTCTCTTTGGAAGTGAACTTTACCCAAATTCACTCGCATTGATCAGTCAGCCACCACCAGTGATGTACTTTAAAGGCGATGAAGATGTATTAAATGAGTTACCGGGGATTGCAATTGTCGGATCTCGAGAGATTTCTACTGCTGGTGCAGAGATAACAAGACGTATTACAACTCAATGTGTGAAAGCGGGACTTGTGGTCGTAAGTGGCTTGGCAATAGGCGTAGATGCTTCAGCTCATCGAGCAACGCTACAAGCTAATGGGAGAACAATTGCGGTACTTGCTAATGGTTTAGATCAAGTGAAACCAAGACAAAATCAAAAGCTTGGTGATGAGATTTTGGATTCTGGAGGTGCTTGGATCTCCGAAGTACCGATTGGAAGCAAGGTATTCAAGAATTCATTTGTACAGAGAAACCGTATCCAAGTAGGACTGGCAGCCTCATCTGTATTAGTTGAAGCTGCGCTTGGAAGTGGAACTATGACCCAAGCAGATTTTTGTTTTAAAGCTAATCGCCCAATGTTTGCAGTTGTACCCCATAAGGATGGAAATCCTTTGGGGTTAAATTGCGAGGGTACTCAAAGTTTGGTTAATGAGGGGAAAGCCATTCCCTTGAAAACTAAAGATGACTACGAACAATTAATTAAAGTCACTTTGGAATCTCGCTCATTTTTGCAGGGATATGGGAAAATCGGCCAAAATATATCGATGTCATTCTAACTAATCCCGAAACCTTTCCAATCCGCTGAAAATCCCTAAACCGAGACAATGAACCTATGCTCACTGTCTCGGTTTTTTTATGGCTTTCATTTCACACAACAAGGTTCGCAGCGGCGTTAACAGTATGCCGATTGCTAATGCTCGCCCTAAGCGCATCTCAAATCGAGTCTATCGGCAATGCGCATTGGACGGCTTTAATGCCTGCATCAAAGCGCACTTAGCCGCAGAGAATGCTGGCGATGTGCCCGCAGCCGTACCGCTTTATAGCCACAGCGCCACCCGCCAGAGTTATTACGCCCAAGGCTGGCATGCCGTTACCCATCTACACGTATTGAAAGCAAAGGAAAAAGCCCGCGAAGAACGCAACAAGGCACAAGCTATGGCGGTGCCTAATGAACAGTAAACTCAAAGCGTTTTTAATGGCCGCAGGCTTAAGTTCGGCTGCAATTACTGGCGCACAGCTTACAGATAAATGGGAGGGCAATAGCCTAACGGTTTATGTCGATGCTGTAGGTGTGCTCACCGCTTGCCGTGGCCATACAAGTAAAGACTTGAAGCTTAATCAAACCTTTACTGAGCAGGAGTGCATGGAGATTTTCGCCAAAGATATCGCCAAGGAAGATAAGCAGTTGCTGCAACTCACGGCCCCTGTAAGGCTCACCCACAGCGAGCATGCCGCCTATTTATCGTTTTTGCACTGGGCGGGATACGGCAACTTTGCCAGCTCAACCCTGCGTAAAAAGCTGTTAGCTGGGGATCGTGTGGGAGCTTGCATGGAGCTAACCCAAGCCTGTTCTACCAACCCGCAAACGGGTGAGCGCGTCTGTAATGGTTGGACGTATGGCACCCGTTTAGGTGCAAAAGTGCGCCTAAATGGGCTGATTAAACGCCGAGCCGAAGAACAAGCCATGTGTTTAAGCGAGCTGGGCCTCGGGCAATCAGCGGGGGGCGCTCAATGAATCCCTCACAAATCATAAGCGCTGTGCAGTGGTTATTTCTGTCGCTGGCGATTGTCACCATTGGGCTGATGTATCAGCAACAACAGAGCACTAAAAGCCTGCTCACTCAAGCGTTGGCTGAGAATGCCACCCTGCAACAGAGCGCCGACACTCTGGCGGTATGGCTGCAAGACGCCAACCTCGAACGCTCAGCGATCAAAGCCGAAGGCGAAACCCTCGCCTTGCAGGTGCAAACCATCGAACAACAAAAGGCCGCGTTAGCTACCCGCAATCAAGACCTTAACCACCAACTGACCCAGCTACTTGAGGATGCCCAGGATGAACAAACGCAAGCATGGCGTATGGCTAGCGTGCCTAACGATGTTGTGCGCGTGTACGACAGCGCCGCCCGCTGTGCGTTACGTGCCAACTTACAAGACCCAGCATGTGTTGCCGCCCAAAGCTCTGGTGCGCGAGTGCAACGTCACTCAGGTTCCTCCACAGGTCTTGCAGTGTCTGCAAACCCAGAATGAACAGTGCCTATCCAACCCACAGTCAGTGAGGCTAATGATCTCGTTACTCACTGACTTAGGGCAATGCAACCTTTACTGGCAAGCCCTGCACGATTGGCGGCAACGGCACCAAACAGACCAAACAAAATAAGCCAAATATTAGGAATAGGCATGGACGAAAACGATTGGGCGAGCACGATGGAAACCCGCGAGCGTGATGCTTGCATTGATGCCGCCCGCCACAAACAACAGCCTCAAGGCAATGGTATTTGCATTGATTGCCATGAGGCAGTGGAGCCAGAACGACGCACAGCCCAGCGCTGTATTAGTTGCCAACAGGATGAAGATAAGCGCCAAAAGCAGCGCTATGGGACGCGTTTATGATCGAATCGTTATTTGAATTTTTCGGCAAGTACTGGGGCTTTATTGGCAGTGTGATTAGCGTGTTTTGCGCCTTGCTCATGGCGTGGTTTAGCACTCACTTTACCCCACGCATCGAGCACGACAAGGTCGTCCAAAAGGTGGCCGAAATCGACAAGCGCCTAAGCGAAACCGAAATGCAGTTGGAGTACATGCCGACCCGTGACGAACTGCATGCCCTGGATAAAACCCTCGAAGGCTTAGGTGCTCGCTTTGGCGCAATGGAACAAGGCATTAGGCGACTCGAAACTAAGACCGACATGCTACTCGAAAACGAATTATCTCAAATACCAAAGGGAGGCCATTAATGGCGATGCAGCAAATTATCAATGAGCACCAACGCCTAGTGGTGCTTCGATTACTGACCGAAGCGGGAGCCTTCGCACTCAATGAGTCCATCTTACAAGATGGCCTGATTGCTTATGGACTCGACATTAGCCGCGACTCATTAAAAGTGCAGCTAGCATGGCTTGCCGAGCAAGGGCTTATTAAAACCGAGTTAGTGGGCAAAGTGACCACAGCCACCCTAACAGGTCGCGGCCAAGATGTAGCCACAGGCCGCGCAACAGTGCCAGGCGTTAAGCGTCCACGAGCGGGAGAATAGCCATGGCCGTTAAACCATTAACCGCTGGCCAAAAGAAAGTGCTTTATCACTTAGCCCTGAGTCTGGTTGCCGCCAACATGGAAAGGGTAGTGCTTAAGCCCATGCTGGAAAAAGAGGGCAAGCATTATGTCGAAGGGGACTTTCGTAAAAAGTACTTAGCCAAAATGCCCCAATGCGCACAGGCCGAGAGGGCACTGCAAAAAGCGATGGCTCAAGCCAATACCGATATTGCTGCTTCATTGAAGCTTTCAAAAGGAGCTGACAATGGCAAATGAAACCAGAGGCCGCCGTTCTAAAGTGGATTTACTGCCCGCCAATATTCGTAAGCGCCTCGATGCAGGGCTACGCGATGGCTCGATTCAGCAGATTGATCTACTTAATGAAATCAACGCCCTGATTAAAGCCGCAGGGCTGCCAAAGGATAATCTTCTGTCTCGCGCTGGTATTAACCGCTATGCCACCAAGATGGAGGCAGTGGGTAAATCCTTAAGGGAAATGCGTGAGATCACCCAAGTGTGGACGGCAGAACTGGGCGACAAACCCACGGGCGAAGTCACCAAACTGATCCTTGAAATGGCCCGTTCACAGCTATTTAAAGCCCTGTTAAACGAGTCTGAAACGGGCGAAGGTGCCGACGTGGGCATGATTAAAGATGCCATGTTAGCGGTGCAGCGGCTTGAGGCTGCCGCTATGGCCAGCCATAAGCGCGAAAAAGAGATCCGCCAAGCCTTTGCCGCTGAGGCTGCCAATGCTGTGACCGAGGAACTACGCGGTGAAGATGGGATGAGTGAGCAGCTCGAAAGCAAAATCCGCCAAATTTTATTAGGGAAAGCATAATGGCGAAATCAGGCTTGCATCTAACACCCATCACCAGCCCACGCAAAATCGATCTAGCCGAAGAAATGGCGCTGGCGGGTGTCGATGTACCGCAGGAGATTGTTGAGGCGCAGCCAGCCAACGAACCCGTGTTTTTGCCTTATCAGCAACGCTGGTTTGAAGATGAAGCGCAGATCATGATTGCCGAGAAAAGCCGACGCACCGGCTTAACTTGGGCCGAGGCTGGACGTAACGTTATCAAAGCCGCCAAACCTCGTCGCCGTGGGGGCTGTAATACCTTTTACGTTGGCAGCAAAAAAGAGATGGCGCTGGAATATATCGCCGCCTGTGCGCTGTTTGCCCGTGCGTTTAACCAACTCGCTGAGGCCGATGTTTACGAGCAAACTTTTTGGGATAGTGAGAAAAAAGAAGAAATTCTCACCTATATGATCCGCTTCCCCAAGACGGGGCGGAAAATTCAGGCGCTTAGTTCGCGCCCCTCAAACCTGCGTGGTTTACAGGGCGATGTGGTTATTGATGAGGCCGCCTTCCACGAGTCTTTAGAAGAACTGCTTAAGGCCGCGCTAGCGTTAACTATGTGGGGCAACAAGGTCAGATTAATCAGTACCCACAATGGCGTGGATAACCTCTTTAATAGCCTGATTAATGATGCCCGTGAGGGCCGCAAAGACTATAGCATTCATCGTATTACGCTGGATGATGCCATTGCTGATGGCTTGTATAAGCGTATCTGCTACGTCACAGGCCAAACATGGACTCCCGAAGGTGAAATTGCCTGGCGCGAGGGGCTATATAAAAACGCCCCCAATAAAGAAAGCGCCGACGAAGAATATGGCTGTGTGCCGAAAAAGTCTGGTGGTACCTATTTAAGTCGAGTGCTGATTGAAGCGGCGATGGTGGCTGATCGTTCTATCCCTATCTACCGTTTTGAAGCGCCAGAAAACTTCATGAGCTGGACGCCAGAAATGCGCGAAGCCGAGGTGCGCGATTGGTGTGAACAGCATTTAAAACCCGAGCTGGCCAAACTCAATCCAGATCATAACCACTCCTTTGGTGAAGACTTTGCGCGGCGTGGCGACTTAACCGTGTTTGTGCCTTTGGCCATTAAACCCGATTTAAGAAAGCGCGCTCCTTTTGTGGTTGAGCTGAGGGACACCACTTACGAGCAACAGCGCCAAGTGATGCTTTATATCGCTGATAGGATGCCAAGGCTTGTCGGATTGGCGTTTGATGCCACTGGTAACGGCGGCTATTTAGCCGAACAAGCTGCGCTGAAATACGGCACAGAAATGGTTGATCAAGTGAACCTGTCACAGAGCTGGTACCACGAGTGGATGCCAAAAATGAAAGGTGAGTTTGAGGCATTTAACCTTGAGATCCCCCGCCACCAAAGCGTGCTCGATGACTTACAGCATATCAAGTTAGTTAACGGTATCCCCTCGATCGATAAAGGCCGTCAGGCCGATTTGGAATCGAGTAAAGCTAAAGGCAAGCGTCACGGTGACTTTGCCGTTGCCCTCTGTATGGCCGTAAGGGCGTCATATATGGAGGGCGGCGCTATCGAATTTACCCCTATCCCTAAGAGTGATCACCGCAATCCAAATGCCCATGCAAGTGCCCATGAGGATGATGATCATCAACTGCAGCGAGGTTGCTGGTAATGCAAGAAAAAACAACTGAATCACGGATTTTAGACGCCAGTGGTCGCCCCTTTAAACAGCGTGAGGCCAAGGAGCTACAAACCGACGATGTGCGCCTAGCTGGGCTGCACCGCACCTTTAGCAACCATCCTAGCAGCGGGTTAACGCCCGCCAGTGCTGCCAGTATTTTACTGAGCGCGGAGCAAGGGGATCTTATTGCCCAATGCGAGCTGGCCGAGGATATCGAAGAGAAAGACGGCCATCTATTTGCCGAACTCGACAAGCGCAAGCGTGCACTCATAGGCGTCGATTACTATCTGGAACCGCCCAGCAACCCCACCCCACAGGAAAAGGCCGATACTGAGTATCTGCAACAAATGCTGGAGGAAGGCGGCTGGATTAAGTCGCTTATCAAAAGCATCGCCGATGCCATTCTTAAGGGCTTTAGCATGCACGAACTTGCCTGGTCACGTGAGCTGGGTGAGTGGTTTATCGAGGTGCCAGAGTATCGCGATCCCTCATGGTTTATGACCCACCCCGAGCGCCGCAATGAGCTACGACTGCGTGACTCAACTCATGAGGGTGCAGAGCTGTGGCCCTTTGGTTGGATTAAACATATCCACCCTGCCAAGTCGGGCTATGTGAGCCGCAGTGGTTTGGTGCGCCAGTTGATCTGGCCATTCATTTTTAAAAACTACAGCGTGCGTGACTTGGCCGAGTTCCTTGAGATCTACGGTTTACCGCTGCGCATTGGTCAGTATCCTGCGGGAGCAAGCGACGCGGAAAAGCGAGCGCTATTAAACGCGGTAATGAGCATTGGACACAATGCGGGCGGCATTATGCCGAAAGGCATGGTGATGGACTTTCATAGCGCCGCCACAGGCCAAGCCGATCCGTTTGAACTCATGATGAATTGGGCTGAAAAAACCATGTCCAAGGTTATCCTGGGCGGTACACTCACCACGCAAGCGGATGGTAAAAGCTCCACCAATGCGTTAGGTAATGTGCATAACGAAGTGCGCCAGGAGCTGCGCGACTCAGACCTTGAGCTAATTGCCGAAACCCTCACCCGTGACCTAGTGGCTCCATTGTATGCGCTTAACTGTAAGAGTTACCGCAGCCATCGCCGTCACCCTCGCTTGGTGTTTGATACCACCGAGGCCGAAGATTTACGCGCCTTGGCCTATCCGCTGCGGGCGTTCGTGAGTATGGGCATGCAGATCCCGCAAAACTGGCTGCATGAAAAGACCCGTATTCCTAAGCCTGCTAGTGGTGAAGCTGTGCTGGTGATCCAACAGGATGACCCTAATGCCACTGCGGCCAGCCAGGCGGCCTTAGCAGCACTCTCTGCCAAAGATGGGGCTGCGAAAGAGGGAGCCGCCAAGCAGCCAGATGCCTCGTTAAATGAACCCAGTCAAACCGCCTTAGATAAGGCGCTCGATGCACTCACCCAAGGCCAAATGAGTGAAGCCTATATGGCGATGGTAGAGCCGTTGCTGGCACAACTGCAGAGCGAGCCGGAGCAGCTGCGCGCCCAGCTGGAACAGGACTATCCCAACATGGATACCGAGCAGCTTACCGAAACGCTCGCGCGGCTAATGTTTGTGGCTGAACTGTGGGGAATGGCAAATGCCTAAACAAAGAGTGCCTGAAACTGTTGATTTAAGCATTGCCATTAACCAAGCCCCCGCTGATGCGGTGGCTTATTTTCGTGCCAAGGGTTTTGCCATCAGTGACGATTGGCAAGATGTCTGGACGCGCGCCCATGCCCGTGCGTTTACGGTGGCCAAGGCTACCCAAATGGATGTGCTCACGGCGATCCGCAATGAGGTTGATGCGGCCCTTAGCCAAGGATTAACCGCTAAGCAGTTTCAGGCCAACCTCAAACCGCAGCTTGAAAAGCTCGGGTGGTGGGGTAAAAAGGACGTCGATGGCCGCGAGGTTCAGCTGGGCAGTCCTTACCGCTTAAACACTATCTACCGCCAGAATCTGCAAACCGCATATATGGCTGGGCGCTATCGGCGCATGTTGTCGCGTACTAAAACCCACCCCTATTGGCAGTATGTGGCGATTGATGACGGCCAAACTCGCCCAGCCCATGCGCGGCTGAGGGGTAAGGTATTCCGCTTTGACGATCCGATATGGGACATTATCTATCCGCCAAATGGTTGGGGCTGTCGTTGCCGCGTTCGGGCGCTTACCGAGGCGCAGGTAAAGGCCATGGGCCTGACGGTGGAAAATGGCGAAGGCTATATCCAGCGTTTTGATACCGAGACAGTCGCGCGCGGCACGGGTGAAGTGTTAACCGTGCCCCATGCACGGATTGATCTACCCGATGGCAGCAGCATGAGTCCCGATTTAGGCTGGGCCTATAGTCCAGGCGAAGCCGCCTTTGGTACCGATGTGGCAGTTGCTAAAAAGCTTGGCAGCATTCAATCCCTCGATACCCGCGCCCAGTTTATTCAAACCCTCAATAACAGCCCACTGCGCCAAGCTCAGTTCGCCCAGTGGACGGATGAAGTACTCGCCACTCATCCAGGACAAAAGCGGCGTCCAGGCTTAGGCGTTCAGGCGTTAGGTTTTATGACGCCATCGATCCAAGCGGCAGTGACAACGCGTTTAGGCGCAGAACCCACCGCATTACTTGCCATTGGCGAGAAGCAGCTGGTGCACGCAGATAGCCCACGTCATATCAAAGAAGGGGTGGCATTAACTCGGGATGAGTATCAGCAATTACCCTTGATGTTGGCACAACCTGAGGCCGTGTTATGGGATAGCAAGAACCAGAATTTGTTGTATGTCTATGCCACTGAGGATGATGGCCGTAAGGTTAAAGTGATCATTAATAGCGCGTGGAAGATGAAACGCCAGCAAGCAATGGATGCGGTGATCAACGTTTATAAGATCAATGCGGTGGACTTAAAGCACGGACAGTACGAACTGTTAGAGGGCAAGCTGGAGGGATAGCGGACGATATGGTGGGAGTCGAACCCACATACACACGATTTACGCCTAAGCGCTTAATCGAGTCTGCTTTACCAATTAAGAGTACACATCGTTCGCTAGATCAGTATACCACTGTAGCCAGCGGTTAACAGTGTGAAGGATGAAAAATGAACAAGGTAGAAATCGTCTTAAGTGATTCCCCCGTGCTGCAAGTGCTAGGGAGTTTAGTAGATAAGCTCGATGACTTAAGCGAACCCATGAACGATATTGCCGCCGTGCTAGAGTCAGCCACAGAATCTGCGTTTGAAGCAGAGGCCGATCCCGTAACAGGTCAAGCTTGGGCATCTTTAAGTGATGCCTATCTTAAAGCAAACCCTAAACGCCAGGGCGGCAAGATACTGCAGGCCAGTGCTGGCGGGCTAGCTGCCAGCGTAACAGCCGACAGCGGCGACTTTTGGGCGGCGATTGGTAGCAATAAAATCTACGCCGCTATTCACCAGTTCGGTGGTACCGACGATATGCCCGCAGGCCCAGCGGGAATTCCGGCACGGCCATACCTAGGTGTAAGCCGCGAAGATGAGCAATCGATGTTAGGGATCTTGGGGGAGTATTTACTATAAAGCTAAGACTTATCTGTGTTGGGAATTTTAGCTACATTCATATATCCAGATAAAAGAGTTGCAATTGTGGTGATTTTGCCTTGAGTCACTTCATCAGGGTAGATTCGGTTTATTGTTTGCAGCATATCGTAAGAATCAAACATGTAAGCTCTTGCGAACTCTTCACTTTTATTGATCGAATAATATGTAAGTGCTAAATCTGAAATAAGTATAGTTTCACGCCTAAGTAGATTTAAATGGTTTATTACTTTTTCGTCTTTTGCTGATGCCAGAATAATTGCCTCATAGGTGATAGGATCTACATTTAACAATGTCTTGTTAAGTAAGGATTGATACGTATCACTAATCATTCTGGTTGTGGCAGGATTGGTTTTTACTTTGGCTATTGGAAAACTCTGGTTAATGATAGCATCATATTTTTTTTGTGAGCGCTCTAATAGTCGTGTTAACTCATTTAGCTTTGCTTCATTTTTAATATGGTTTACTTGATCCTCCATCGCCTTCCGGCTTAAAGCTGTTTCTTCTTTGGTCTCTGCAAGTTCTTGTCGGGTGAGAGCCAGTTCCTGCCGTGAAAGAGCTAACTCATCCATTTGGTATTTCAATGACCACACAAGCAGGCCAACAGTAGCAAAACCAAGTATCGGGTTTAGCACGCCCCCAAAGTAATCTCCAAAGGCACCAAAGTCGCCTTTATCCCAGATACCCCCGTGGAAGTTTAAAAAGTAAAAAGCCACCAAACAAACCGCAACAATGGCCAGAAACACAATGAGCCATTTAAAAGACTTCTCTGTTCGAGGTGTTTGTGCCTGCTCGGCTTGGAGTTGCTTAGGGGGATTATTGGTCATACGCCGTCCTTGGAGGTAAAAATGAGGCCATCATTCTAAGTGGAAGGCGCTTTTAGCGCAAAGCGCTAAAACGCATTTTAAGAGGCGTAGCTCTCAACTTGGTACAAAGATATACCACAAAACCATTTAAACGATTTCAGAAGGGTTTAAAGGGATATTAAAGGTATTTAAATCACAAAATGGTGTAATTGAATTGTTATTTGAATTGAATGTGTTAAGTTCACAACTGAACTATGTAAGTGTTAAAGCATCTCGCTAGACATCTAGTAATGAGATACGGCCCAACCTAGTAACACTATTCGCAAATCTTGGCAAGGAAGCCCCCCCATTGAATTCCTTTGCCAGTTTGCATAAATAAAATTTTGAAGGAACTTTAATGGGTATTAATAAATTTATTGTACATCAGGTTGTTAGAGATGATAAAACTAACCTGATTCGACTTAATCGTCGTGAAGAAGTGAATAATATTGAAGGTTTAACTGCAGATGTGACAGATAAGTTAGTTAAGCTTTTCAATGACTCTAGTCTAAGCTCGGGATGTTTCACTAACGATAACAATGATGACCCAGATGCATTGCTTCCTCGATTTGCTGAACTTCTAAAAGATGATTTTGTTAACAATGAGTTTACAGACTTTGTCGGATTGACTCGTACTTTAGCGAAGTTATTTGCAGACGAACATTTAGAAAAGGCTAAAAATGCCGCAGGAGGATATCTAGTGTTCTACCATGCAGAGCGTGGTGAGTCTCACTTTTTATCTGTTGTGTTGCTTCGAATGGCTGTGGGTATGACTCTAAGTAAAGATCTAGAGTTTAACGAGAACGAACGGTTAGACCTTGAGCACTTACATTTAGCTGCGAGGATTAATATAACTGACTGGTTAGCTGGACTACATTCTAGGTATTTGGCATTTAAAGTAGGCAGAACTGCTAGTGAAATGAGGGATTATTTTTCAGATTTCATTGGATGTAAGGAATTTACTGAAGAGAGAGAAGATACACGATTGTTTATTGATGCCGTGAATCAGTGCTGTGTAACATTAGGGTATGATGAAACTAAAACGTCTCAGATTCGAGAGCTAGCTTATACTGCAGCTTTAGAAAAGAAAAAGCTCGGTCAGCCAGTGTGTTTGGAGCACATGAATGCACATTTGTTTCCAGAGCACCCCCAAAAGTTAGTTCAAATTGCGCAGGATGACCCCTATAATCTGAACGATCAGTTTAGTGTTGATACTCGTGAGCTAAGGGGATTTGTGCGTTTTAAAGGTGTTACAAAGCAATTGAGCATAAGTTTTGATCAAGCTTTATTGGGTAATGTAATCGTCTTTGAACCAGAGGCAAAGTCCTTAACTATCAATTCAATACCGCCAAAACTATTAGCCCAATTAGAGAAAAAAGACCCGTTAATAGATGAATAACCTCTAAATTTATGAGTAAATTGAAGTTACGCCAAGTTAAAAACTTGATCTTACAGCTCTCTGAAATTTCTTTTAAAGACAGAGAGTTGCAGGGGTCTTTACTGCTATCTGAATCTAGTCTTAGCTGGATAAAAGAACTCGCCGATAACCAAGTAATTGGTGCTACATGTGAAATCCAAGGTCGTCATACAGCAATAAAAAGTATAAAAAGTAATGCTTTAGGTCAAATTGCTAAACTAAACATAAAATCTAGCGATTACCAAGGAGTAGACGCTTTTTTTGCTGAGAATCTTTCAGAACTAATAAGTTTTGGTGGAAATCAATCAAAAGTCCCTGATTGCTTTTTGCTGTATAACGATGGGGAGTGTTTTTTATATCCTGATCAGATCCCGCAAGATGCTGAAACTTTACACTATATACAGATAACCGAACTGGTACAGTTACTGAATGAACATGCAGATTATTGCGAACCTAATAAACTGATTTTTTTGCAAAAATCCAAGTTGATTCTAACTGTGCCTAGTTACGACATGGATTTGTTAAAGTATGAACTTGATGGTTTTGTCTTACTCAAGAGAACATTATCTGATACCAATCATCAGGCTGAGAAGTCCAGTATTCTTAAAGAAGCTTTAGTAAGTTTATTATCTTCAGTTGAAGTAAAACATAGATTTAAATTTTTAGTCTCTAATTTTTCAGAGTTTTCAGTAAGATTCGAAGAAGGTTATCGCCTTTTCGCCGCTAGTTTTTCATTTGAAAAAGTTAGACAAGAATACGAAGAACAGTATCGTGAATATGTCTCAAAGTTAAATGCTGCTTTTTCAGAAGTAGCTAATAAGTTGCTAGCTATACCGATCACATTGTTTGTGTCTTTTTCACAAATAATACCTTTATCTACTATTACTGACCCGGTAACAGCTCAAATCACAATTGTTAAGAATGTGGGGGTTGTGCTAGTTAGTTTGTTAATGTTTTTATACGTTAGGGAATTGACTGTGATGCAACGTTCAACTCTATGCGCGGTGCATTCGGAGTACACTGAACTGATGAAACGTTTTAAATCTTCTTATCCAACTGGTTACACCAGAATAGAAGAGTTACATTTAAAACTTGATGAGCGATATAAATACCTCAAACGTGGTTTATTGTTCGCGGACATTACAGCATTTATTGGTTTATTAGTGACTTTGTACATTTTTAAATTTTGGCTTTGACTTTCAAAAACAAGGAAACTCATATTCAAAAACATATATTGAATTATGTTAATCCCGAAACCTTTCCAATCCGCTAGTTAGCTCCACTCGATCATGATGGGCACTCCAATGTTATTGAGAGTGCCGTTGTGTCAAAGTCCAAACCACAAACCGCTATCACTATCACTATTGGTGTTGCTGCGCTCAGTAGCACCATAGCGATTAACCCAAACACCACGGGCGTTCTGTTCGGTGAAGATGGTTATATTCAGGCATTGCCTGATGGTCATTTTGCTGCCGTTGATGGTCGCCCCGATGATGTGCCGGGTGGCAAATGGTTGATGGATGCAGCGGCCTTTGCGGCCTTAAAAGCGAATACCCCCCACAAAGCCGGTGATCTGGTTATTGACTACGAACACCAAACCCTCAACAAAGAACAAAATGGCCAGCCTGCGCCTGCTTCTGGCTGGTTCAATATCGATGATGTGCAATATCGTCAAGGGCAGGGCTTGTTTATTAAGCCACGCTTTACCGATAACGCTATCGCCTACCTTAACGCTAAGGAATATCGCTATTTCTCCCTAGTGTTTGGTTATGACAAGGCCACTGGCCGCCCGCAATTTATTCACTCCGCCGCATTAACCAATCGCCCAGGCGTTGATGGCATGTTGCCACTCGCCTCGCTGGCCGCATTGGCTGCTCTTAATACAAGCCTCAATCCAGACCAACCTAACCAATCCACCGACACGGAGGAACTCCATGTGAACCCATTACTGAGAAAAATCTTAGCTGCCCTTGGGGTAGAAGTGCCCGAGGCTGCAACGGCCTTAACTGCGGATCAGGAGGTCGCAGCACTATCTGCGCTTGATACGCTAACCACGGCCGCAAATAGCGTGGATGGCCTTAAGCAAGAAGTCGCCGCCTTAAGTGCCAAATCTCAACAGGTACAGTCGCCAGCCATTGACCTAACTAAGTACGTGCCCATTGCCACAGTGAATGCACTGCGCGAGCAGCTGGTGGCGCTCACTGCTGAAAACGGCGTGCTTACTGTTGAGCAAACCGTTAAGGCGGCGATTGATGAGGGTAAAGCCTTTGAGTGTGAGCGCGATTACCTCACCCAATTGGGCAATCAAAACATGGCAGCACTCACTGCCAACATTGATGCACGCACCCCCATCGCGGCATTAACCGCTAAGCAAACCACCACAGTCCCCGATCCTAATAAGGACAAGGACACCAAACTCGCGGCACTAACTGCCGACCAAATCAAACTGGCCGATTCTTGGGGCATGTCGCACGCTGACGTTGCTAAAGCATTAGCCGCTGAACAGGAGCAAAAATAATGGCCGCGATTAATGCTGCAGTATTACAAGCCCTGCGCACGATGGTGCGTAGCGAGTTTCAAAATGCTTTGACCAAGACTGAGCCACTGTATTTAAAAATTGCCTCAGTCGTACCAAGCAATACTAAGTCCAATACCTATGGCTGGTTAGGCTCGATGCCGACTATGCGGGAGTGGATTGGTGCCCGTTTGATCAACTCCATCAAGGAACATGGTTACTCAATCACTAACCGTACCTTTGAAACCACCATTGGGATAAGCCGCGATGATGTAGAGGACGAGGTTATCGGTACCTATAAGCCCATGGTGCAAGCCTTAGCGCAGGAAGGTGAAGAGTTTCCAGACGATCTGGTGTTCGAGTTGTTAGCCGAAGGCTTTAGTACCTTGTGTTACGACGGACAGAACTTTTTTGATACCGACCACCCCGTTAACGAGAAGCACGATGGCACGGGAGCCGATGTTTCAGTGGCCAATATGGTCGTCGATGGTGCCTATACGGGGGAGCCTTGGTTCTTACTCGACACAACCCGCCCACTTAAGCCAGTGATCTTCCAGGAGCGCCGCAAGCTGGATTTAAACACCTTGTTTAACCCAACCGATCCTGCGGTATGGACTAACAATCAATTCGAGTTCGGTACCGATATGCGCTGTGAAGCAGGCTTTGGCTTCTGGCAAATGGCCTTTGCCAATAAGCGTGTCCTCAACGCAGACAACCTGTGGGACACCATCGAGAAGATGAAAGCCTTCAAACGTGATGGCGGTAAGAAGCTCAAGATCCGTCCAAGTCTGTTGGTTGTTCCCAGTTCGCTGGAGAAAGTAGCCACTCAGTTGCTTACCAGAGAGCTTATCGATGAGAACGGCACCACAGTTGAGAACGAGCTGAAAGGCAAGGTCGAGCTGTTAGTGGTTCCACAGTTGTAAGCGCTAATCGAATCGGCACAAGGATGTGCCACCCAATCACAGTTTTTCACTTTACGAGGTAGCAATGAAATGGCCCAAGTTTCTGCTCAAACTCAAGATAACGTTTCAGTCCTTATGGTGGTTAGTCGTCAGCCCAATGGCTATCGCCGTGCGGGGTTGGCCTTCAACAAAGGCGATAACCATTTGCCGCTGGCCGAGCTGTCGGATGAACAAGTCGCAGCGATTAAAGCTGATACCCGCCTTAAGGTTTTCGAGACCTCAATGGCAGTGGATTCGCCGGGGAGTCTGGACATTCCAAACAGTGATCCGTCACTAACCAGCACCGATACCACCACAGCGGCAGTGCCACTCAGTTTTGCCGAGGCGATAGCCAAGCTCGACAAGGCAAACAATGAGCACTTTACCTCAAGTGGTAAGCCGCAATGCAGCGCCCTTGAAGCCTTGATGGGGCAACCCATTAGTGCCGCTGAACGTGATGCGCAATGGGCTGCATTTACCGCTAACGCTGACGGTGAATAACCATGGCTCAAGTGATGTACGCCACCCCTGACAATATGCTCAGCCGCTTTGGTGAGCAGGATTTAACCCTGCTGACCGAACGTGAGGACAGTGTGCTAGGGGAAATCAATCTCGCTTTGCTGGAGCAAGCGCTGCGCGATGCATCGGCTGAGATTGATGGCTATATCGCAGGCCGTTATGTGCTGCCGTTAACCACAGTTCCCGCCGTGCTGGAGCGTAACTGCTGCGATATCGCCCGTTACTTTTTGTATGGCGATAAAGCCCCTGAACAAGTCGAGAAGCGCTATGCCGCCGTGGTGAAGTTTTTAACCGCAGTGAGTAAGGGCGATATCAGTTTAGGGCTGGCCGAGACGGGCGAAACCGCAGGCCAAAGCGAGCTGGTTATCAGCATCGAAAGCGCGGGCAGTGTGTTTGGCCGCAAGTCAGCTAAGGGGTTTATCTGATGTTTGAGATTAAAGATAACTACTTGGCTGCGGGTGATGCGTTAACCCAATTACTGGAGCCATTAGTCACTAGCCAGAAGCTGAGAAAGGTCTATCAAGCCAATGAGCTAAGCGAAGTCGATGAGCGCAGCCAAATCACCCCCGCCGCCCATGTGCTGTATCTGGGCGATGGCTTGCAGGAGACCTCTCAAGGCGGCAACAGCAGCCAAGTTAAGCAGACCTGGCTTGTGGTACTGGCGTGTCGTTTATCCATCCACGAACGCCCCGCAGGTGAGCTGCTAGTCAGCCTATTAAACGCGGTTGTGGGCAAGTCCATTGCAGTTGATGGTCAGATGCTTGGCCCCTTTGTGCGCGTTAACAGTGCCGTTAAACCCCGTTTCACTAAAAGCCACGGTTATTACCCCGTGGCGTTAAGTGTGATTTTACGATTCAAACCTTAACAACCTAAGAGGATTTCACCATGAGTGGATTATTAGTCGCAGGCAACTTCTTTGTTGACCGCTTAAATGCCCAAGGGCAATCAACGGGGATCATCGGCCCCATTAACACCACCAAGCTCGCGATCAAAGCCGATGCCGATGAAAAAGTGCGTGGCAGTCGCAAGAAGGAAAGCTACGGCCAAGCCTTAAGCGTGGTGAATATTGCCAAGCCAGTTGAGGTGGAATGGTCGTTCGATGATCAACCCGCCGAACTGATTGCCATGGCACTGCTGGGCGATACCCAAGTGGTCAACTCGGGCAGCGGCACCTTAACCGATGAGGCCGTGACTTTACCAACCAATCAGCGTTGGGTGCAGTTACCCGAAACTAACTTTGCCACCATCGGTTTTGCGGTAAAGAAAGACGCGGCCACCTTAGTGCTGGGCACAGACTATGAGGTTAATTATGCCCTCGGTTTAGTGCGTGCCCTTAAAGGCGGTGCGGTAGAAGCGGGCGGTGCTGTGACGGTATCAGGCCAGCATAACGCGATCAGCGGTACCTTGGTGCGCGGTGGTATTAAGGCCCAAACCCGTGCTCGCGTGTTCGGTGAAGGTACCAACTTAGAAACAGGCAAGCCGATAAAGCTCGATATTTTCGATGCCAGCTTAAAACCCACAGCCGCATTGGACTTTGCCGCCAGTGAGTTTGTGAGCGCGACCCTTGCGGGTAAAGCCCAGTTAGTGGCGGGTAAGGATCATCCGTTCGAGTACCTAGAGCTGGATACCTAAGCGGTTTTGCTTAACCCAAGGGCATGGCCGGACTCAATTGCCATGCCCTTAAATCCCCCTTTAACCGCCGTTTAAATACCGATTATTTAGATACTAATGAGAGCATTAACGAGATAGCCATGGCTGATAAAACCTTAGAACTCGCCCTGCGGATCGTGGCCGAAGCCACGGGCAAGCAGCATATTGCCGCCTTGGTCGATGAGCTTAAGCGCATCGGTGCCGAGTCGGATGCGGCGAATCCTAAGACGCAAGCCTTAGCCGATGAAATTGATAGCGTTAGCGACGCCAGCCAAGCGGGCGCGAATCAAGTTGATGAACTCAAAAACAGCCTTGATCCCTTAAGCAACCAGCTAGACCAAGTGGCCCAAAGTGGTCGCAATACTAGCAACCAAGCAGAGCAGCTCACTAACGAGCTTAAGCCCTTAGCCACTGGGCTGGATGACGTAGGCGATAGCAGCCAATCGACTAGCCAAAAAGCCAATACCTTAGCTAATAAGCTCGATGAACTGGCAAACCAGCAAGACCTAATCAACACCTTTAAACGCTCCCGCAATGAGCTGGAACAGCAAGAGCTTGCGGTTACGGCAGCGGCGTTAGCACTGCAGGACTTAAAGCAACGTGCCAGCCAAACCGACACACCCTTTGTGCAGCTGGCTCGCTCCATCGATGTGGCCGAAAAAGAGCTGGAGCAAATGCAGCGCGAGTTAGCGCAGCAATCGGCCAGCCACACTAAGCTGCAAAATGCCCTGTCCAAATCGGGTATTGACTATAACAACCTCACCACCGCACAGCGCAAGTTAAGTAGCGAATTTGACGGTACTGGCCGCAATGTCGATAAGTTTGCTAATCAGCTAGATAAAGGCAATGCCAGTGCCCGCGATCATGCTGCCAGCCTGCGTGGGGTGATCGGCCAAGTGACCGCCTTGGCGGGCGCATACTTGGGCTTTGACCGCGTAGCCCAAGCCGTTAAAGACATCTTTGCCACAGGGGATCAATTTGAGCGCTTAGGCGTGCAGATGAACGCCGTGATGGGCAGCTTTGAATCTGGCCGCCAAGCCACCGCTTGGGTAAAGCAGTTCGCCATCGATGTGCCACTGCAACTCAATGAAGTTAACCAAGCGTTTGTAAAAGCCAAAGCCTTTGGCCTTGACCCAATGAACGGCACCATGAAGGCGATTGTGGATCAAGCCTTTAAACTCGGTGGCGGGTTTCAAGAAGTCGAGGGGATCACCTTGGCTTTGGGCCAAGCCTGGGCAAAACAGAAATTACAGGGTGAGGAGATCCTGCAACTGATTGAGCGCGGCGTTCCTGTGTGGGACATGCTGGCGAAAGTCACGGGCAAGAATAGCCTCGAACTAGAGAAGTTAAGCAGCCAAGGTAAGCTGGGGCGTGATGTTATCCAAGCCCTTATCGATGAGATGGGCCGCGCAAGTAACGGCAGTGCCGCCGCGCAAATGGCTTTACTCAGTGGCCAAGTTTCCAACCTTAAAGATAATCTCACTAACTTTTACGACCTAGTGGCTCAGTCCGGCGCGCTTGATTGGCTTAAGGGGCAAATCAGCCAGCTAAACCAAGAGTTTGCTGCCATGGCAAGCGACGGCCGTTTACAGCAATGGGCGCAGCAAATCAGCGATACCATCGTCAGCATTGGCTCTGCGGTGCAAGATGGCGCGGCCATGCTGTACCACTACCGTGATGAAATCGGGTTTGTGGCTAAGGCATTTTTAGCCTTAAAGGTTGGTAGCTACTTTAGCGATGTGATCACGGGTGCTAATGCCGTCATTGGTGCAATGCGCCTGTATACCGGAGCCATTGCAGGCACAACCGCTGCCAGTGAAACCGCCACTCTAGCGGCTGGTAAATTAAAAGCCGCCTTAGCTACGGCTGCTAAGGCTGGTTTGTATCTAGCATTAATCAACGAGTTGGTTGAATTGGCGCGGGTGTACCAAGAGCTACTGATCGCCGAAGAAGCATTAGCCAAATCCAAACGTACAGCAGCGGCCAGCACAAAGCAGTTGGCGTTTTCCCTTAAGGATTTAAGCGAGCAAACGGGTGTTGCCTTTACCACTATGGCCGAGTTCAACAAGGCAGTGGATGACGGCAAGCTGATTTATGACGATGCCAGCGGTAAATGGAAGAACGCCGCCAAAGCCATGGAGGAAGTCAAACAGGCTGCGGTTGAGGTAGTTGAACCGATTAAGCTGACGGTCGATGAAGCGCTGCGCCTGACCTTAACTTTAAGCGAACAGGTTAAAACCCTTGATGATGTTAAAGGCGGTATGGGCGGATTTATTCGCCAAATTGATGCGGCCTTAGAACCTTTAAAAGCAGCGGGAACAGAGTATGCGGGCCATGTAAAACTGCTCACCGAACTGCGGGCCAAATTCGAAGAGCAACAAAGCTACCTCGATGCCACGGCCAAAGGGACTGCAGCGTTAGAGCAAGCCTATAAAGACTTAGGCATCACCAGCAGCCAAGCCTTGATTGAGGCGACCAATAAGGCTGAGGCTGCTTTTAATCTTATCCGTAATAACCGCGAACCGCTTGAGCAGCAAAAGGATGCATTTTTAGCGTGGGCAAAAGCCGCGCTGACAGCTGCCGAAGCCACTGGTGCTGTAGTACCAGAATCCCTAAAGGCGCAGGCGGCAACCCTTGGACTCTCTAAAGAGCTTAGCGACCTTACGGCTAAACAGTATGGCTATACGGCCAGCACTAAGGAACTCTCACCCGAACAGGCGAAGTTAAGCCGTGCAGTGGCAGAAACCGAAGCCCGTTTAAAGCAATGTAACGACGTGCTTAAAAGCTCCACGGTATCAAGCAAGGATAAGTCCAAGGCTCAACAGGAACTGATTAGCCTGCAAGGTAAGCTGCGCGATCAAACAAAGCAGCTTAGCGAAGTACAAGCGCTTGAAGCCGCCAACTACGAGCAGATCAAAAGCAAGTATGCCGCCGTCAGCGATGAAATGTTAAGGCTCGAAAAAGCCTATAAGGATGGCGGCATTACCGCTGAAGAGTACTTGCAGCAAAAAGAACGCTTGGTGCAAGTGCTCAACGTACTGCAACGTTTAATGGGCGGCTTAGGTGATGGTGAGCAAGAAACTGACGAACAAGTCAAAGAGACTAACAAAACCTTAGCAGAACAGCGCCAAGAGCTTGAGCAATTAGAAGAAACCACAGGCCGCGCCACTGAGTATGTCAACCTGTTCGCGGGGGCTTATGCTCACCTCAATAAGCAATTCAACTTTAACGAAGATAGCACCGAAAAACTGAATGCTCGGCTCGATGAGCTGACCAAAAGCATTATGAACAATATGCGGGTAAACACGGGCTTTTGGGGTGTGCTGGCACAGCTCAGTAACCAAGCCTTTATCCGCGAAAAGCAGATCATTAATGAAACCTTGCTGACGCGTAAGTGGGCTGAAGAGCTTGAAAGCTCGACGATAACCCTTGGTCGGGTGAATCAAATCAGTCGCGAGTCCGGCTATTTAATCCGTGAATTAGGTGATGAAGAACTCAAGCCGCTGCAGGCCGCCATTGATGCGACCCGCAATCGGATTCTTGGCCTGCGTGACGATATCAACGCGACCTTGGGCAGTCTCAAAGATGAGATGGATCAGCTCAATAATAACCAAGCTGCTATTGAGAAACGCCGCTATGAGCAGCAACAGGCCGAACTCAAGGCGCAGCTCGATGCAGCCCGAACCGCCCAGGATAATGAGTCCATTGCCAGTGCCCAAGAAGCACTACAGCTCAGCCAGCAAATCTACGCCACCAAACTTAAACAAATTGAAGCCGATGCGGCAGAACGCAGCGCACGGGCTAAAGATAGCGTATCAAGCAGCGCCAGCACCGCGACGAATTCCACGCGCAGCAGTGCCAGCCAAGCGCCAGCGCCATCGGTCAACAATCCAAGCACGGGCGGCAGCGTGCAGGTGTATCGGCTAGAGCTAGTGATGCCCTCCGGTAATGTGCTGAAGGCTGATTTATTGGATGAGTTTAAGCAGATGTTTTTACGCGAGTTAGAGCAGATTAAGGCAACGTCATGATCACCCTAGACACCATTCAATTACCGCAATTTATTTGGCTTAACCGCATCGGTTATACGCCCTTTGTCTGCACGAGTGAATTTGCTCTCGATGGTTCGCAGCATATCGAAGTCGCGACTAAACAAGCTGGGCGATCCATTGTGTTATTCAGTGATGGCGAATCCATCAACCTATTTGAAGCCCTTGAAACTCACGCCAGCACGAAAGGGGCGACCAGCTTCAATCTGGATATTAACGGCACGGTATTTAATGTGATTTGGGATTACCGCGAACAAGCGATTAGCGGTGTACCAGCTATTAACTACAGCGATAGCGCACCCGATGCTGTCGATGCCATCACCATTAAGTTAATCACTGTTTAAAGGCTATTTAATATGGCAACTTCCCCGACTCCAATTTCCCGCGACAGCTTAAAAATCTTCAAGCCTGAACTGTTAGGTTCGAGCAATGAGGCTGGCGGCCAGCGCACGAACAACGCTGTGCAATCAGGGCAGATTAATGAAATGTTTGATGCTATCGCTGATATCGATCACGCCCAATCGAGTATCGAAATAGCTAAGGCTTACCCAACGCTTTACACCAACGACACGGGCAAGCTTAAGCAGGCCTATGTGTTTTTCAGTGAGCCACCAGTCGATGAGCTGGTAAACGTGTTTATGATTGAATCCCCCGCGCTTAATGATGCGTCCCGCATGACCGATATGAAAGAAATTATCGAATCATCGGTAACGGCAGGGGAATTAATTCGTGAAGGCGGCCCCGGGTTCCTTGTGAATCAAAACTCGTTTTCCTCAGACTATTTGCAGTCTATGTATCGATTTAATGACCGCGATTATTGGAAAACCACCTATCTGCAGGTCGGCCAAGTGATCTGTATTACCGTGGAATATACTGGGGTAGAAAATGCCGACTGGCCACGTAAAACCCATTTTGCCAAAGTCACTAAGACCAGCATCGTTAATGGTTATGTTGGAACGGTCAGCTTTGACCCGCCGATCCCGTTCGCCACGCCTTGGCCATCATTAAACATTAATGGCCAAACCAACTGCACTAAGTTGCGCTTATCGAATACCGCATCACCGCTTAAGTTTCACGGCGTTACCAAGTTAACGGCAGTAGCCAATGGTGTGAACTTAGCCGTGGGTACCACCCAGCTTTCATTGCTTCCCGCCATTACCACCATATTGCCAAAACCAGGCAATACCATTGTCGGTGGCAGTGAGAACGGCGATGCCACGGTAAGCCAAGTGATCCGCAAAGTGATCAACCAACCCGCAGCAGAAGGTACCTATAGCTATACCTTCACTACGCCTGACTTACTGACCGATGATAATGGCGTGTTGGCGATTTCAACCGTCCCCACAGCTAACTTAGGTGGATACACAAGCTATATTCAGTCAGTGACCATTGGCACGGGTAATATCACCGTCACGTTAACCTCAAACGCGAGATTTAATATCCCGACTCTTAGCTTGTTTTATGTGTCATCGTATAAGTACAGCATTTATTCAAGCGCCAATGTGTTCCCTGCAAATAAGCAGCTTACCGTGGGCAGTATTAAGGGCCGAGTGGTGTTTGATGATGCCAACTATGCGCCGCAAGATATTTATGAGCAAGTGAGCGCTGATGGCAATAGCGGCAAGCTGTATGACGGCACAGAACACCTGGCGACAATTGATTACTTAACAGGCGTGGTCACTCCACAAGTCGTAAGCCGTGGCAGCTTCACCTTAACCTATGCAGGTTTAGTTGAGTCGAGCGACGCAGCAGCGGCAGGGGATACAGTCGCCAAGTTTACCTTGGCGGTACCCAATCCCTTGCTCGAGAGCTTTTATGTGCAGGTTGAGCGCGTATCAGACCGAGCGCTGATTAGCGCCTCAGCAGATGCTCAAGGCGTGGTTACAGGGGCAGGGGTAGATGGCACAATTACTAATGGTATTGTCGAACTGACCTTTAGTGCTGCAGTGGATTTAATCACCTTGCGCTATGACATTAGCGACCAAGTCCGGCAACTGCCACCGGCTGAGATTTACGGCCTTAATCCGCTGCGTATCCCTAACGATGGCATTGTTGATATGTTTCGCCAGTGGGGCACGATAGCGCTATCACACTCACAAGTGCAGCAAGTCACAGGGAATATTGGTACCGTCTATAACATTCGTGAAAACGCCACCTTTAGCGATATTACCGATGCCAATGGCGCCAGCCTATGGACAAGCGACAACACCCACTACACCGTGAACAAAGCGGCATGCACAGTCACCATTAATAGCGACTTTGCAGGATTCGCCGCGCCATTTCTATTAACCGATGTGATTAGCGAACTCGCGTTAGTGTCAAGTTTTACCCCAAACAGCATTGTGTTGGCCAAGGAGTTATCCCGCGAATATCCCGTAGGGACTACCGTGGCCAGTGTGCTGATTTTAGGGGATTTGCAGGCCCGTGTCGGCCAAGTACGCGATATGACCGCATGGGCCAATAATTGGGACGTTGACGGCGACCCCGCCACGGGTAATTACAACTCGGTTGATTATCCAATTGAAGTCAAAAACAACACCGCCGTAAATGAAGATTGGGCGTTTATTATGACCAGTCCAACCGCGTTCCGCTGTGTTGGTCGCCGCCTCGGCCAAATCGGTACTGGCGATACCCTTAATGATTTCGCCCCAATCAACCCAGTGACAAACAGCCCGTACTTTATCCTCAGAAAAGGCGGGTGGGGTGGTGGCTGGCAACAGGGTGAAGTGCTGCGCTTCCCAACCTTTGCCGCCTCCAAACCCATTATGCTGCTGCGTAATGTGCAGGTTGGCCACAGTCAAATCACTACAGATAAAGCCGTGTTGTCCTTCTTTGGTAATGAATCTTAAATAGGAGTTGATATGGGATTACCAGTAACCGTTTATCGCAGCACTGACCAAGGTGCGCCTGTTGGCACCGCCGCCAACCCATTAGATTGGATCACTATTCTTAAAAAATGTTTGGTCGAGGGCTATGGTGATAAATCGCCGCTTGGTTGGACGTTAGAGTTTGAAAATGCGGCATCTTATGCAGCGGTATTTCGAAATAACCCTGTAGTGGGTTCTGGCGGGTATTTCCAGATTGCCAGTAGCAACGGCACCAATGGGACAAACGTTTCGATAGATCTATCTGTTGCAAAAGGCATGACTGATGTTGGCGTTTATATCGATAAAATTTTGCAACGCAGATTAGGTTTATATCAGGCGCGCACTAATGGGTGGGTGGTTTTTGGTACGAGTCGCGGGTTTTGGATGGTTCAAAATTCATCGGAATTAACATGGGCATCAAGTACGGGTTATAGCAGTGGGTGTTGGACAGTATTTGTGGGTGACATTGAAACATTTGATCCAAACGATACCAGCCCTTTTACGCTAGTTCATGGTATAGCGGGCACCGCAGATTCTACAGCAGCAAGCTACAGCGACAATGTTGGTAGCTCTCCAAACCTTGTTGCTATTTTATACCCATCAGCAAGTGGAACTGGTAGAACCGAATATAGGGTAGATACGAATCTTATTCCTTATACTGCCAGTGACCAAAATCCGGGCGGGATTTTTGCAACCAATCTCCCTATGGTATTTACACCAGCGGTATTGCGTAGAGGTGTTTCAACTGCCCCAGCTGGTAATATCCCTGTAAATGACAATCTGCCTTTTCTACGGGGAATCATACCTGCATTGGTTATTCCGTCGGTTCAAGGTGGGCGCACCTTAACTGGGTTCGAACATACTTTTGATGGTGTGTTATATCGTGTAGTACAGGGGTACGCTACAACGATGTTTTGGTTAAAAATGGAAGGTGAATGGTATGCCTAATGGTTTAAAAACGATAACACTTACAAGTGGTTTCCATACCAATGCCTATCAAGCCATAGTATCAGTTGATGTTGACCCTGCCGCAAATAGAGTCATTATTTTCAACCGCGATACATTAGAGTATTACGCAAATAAAAGAACGGATACCCCAATCGTTAATCTGCGTGTGCCAAATGAGTTTGTCATTAATAACAAGCTGATAGTCGGCATATTAGACGAGGATGGTGTCTATGATTGTAAAATGGTCGATGGTAAAAACGCCGAATTATTGAAGCCAATCATGCCAGTGATTCGATCATGACAACCCTTGTTCTCCGTTTTGATAAACCATGGATTGTCAGCACTTCACCTCTTGTTCTTCGCTTTACTGATGACCCTATACCTGAAGTGCCAGAGGTACCCATTAGCGCGGGTACCATTGGCATGATGTGCGGCCTTGGTATCGCCATAGGGCAGAGTGTCGCCCAGCAGCTAACCATAGCGAGTGCGACTGAAAGCTACGGCATAATGTTGGAGCTGCAGTGGCAAGTTAATTATGTGAAACAACTGCTAACGGCCAAGTGGCAAGCTAAGGCATTAATGGGGATAACCGCCTCAGTAGTTTGGCGCTGGAATAACCTGGTGCCATGCAAAGCAGATCTGCTGTGGTTGGTACCCGATTCACATTCGGTGCAAGCTGCCAGCCTATGGTTATCGCCAGAGGCTGCGCAAACCATGGTTGAAATGCCATGGCGCCAACCTAAGGCCACTACGCAGATTATCGGACTGGGTTTACTGCAAGGTGATTTAGCCGCAACAGAGGTTAGGCTTGCTTATTCAGATATCCTAGGCTCAGGCGATATGCAGGGCATCACATGGGGGCCACACGCTGCGCGTTGGGTATGTTCGAGCAAGTACAAACCATCCGTTGGCACGGTCACATTGCGCTTTAATGAGCTATTATCCGACAACCATAGCCCGATAGTGTTGCGCTTTACTCCTTCACCCAATGTTTGTTACTGGGACGATGGCGGCGGCCTGATAGGCACGAATCCATCATTACCCACTATTGATTTTAAGATCCCCATTGAACCGCAAATTAGAAGGAGTTATCTCATGCAGCCGCAAATTAGTTGTATTCGGGTAAGTGATGGTGCGGCGGTGGTGCTGAAATCGGTCTCTATCGCTAAGTCGCGTTCCCAATGGTCGAGCAATGGCACTGTGGTGTTTTCATCCCGCATCGATGCCGAGCGTGCGGCCAATGAACTGCTAAAAATTAGCATTAACGGTTATGACTTTTATCTGCTGTGTGAGTCTCCAAGCGAGTCCAAAGGTTTTGGTAAGTCAAGCTTTAGTGCTACTTGCCGAGGTCGTTTAGCGGCGCTTGCTAGTCCATATAAGAAGGCGACCAACTATGTGAATATGGCCTCCCGCAGTTTTATCGGTTTGATGTCTGACATTGTGGCCAACACTGGCTGGTCGATTGCCAGCCAGATCTCAGATTTTACCATCCCCGCGAATGCTTTTAGTTATGCCGCGAAAACTCCCGCAGAAGCATTGAACATGATGGCGTCGGGGATTGGGGCCATGCTCGATGTGGATGATGAAACCCAAACGATTACCGTGATCCCTCAGTGGCCAGTGGTGCCTTGGAATACCGCAACTGCGGTACCTGATGTGATTCTACACGATAGCGTGATCCTCGATTTTAGTGAGCAAGTGGATATTCGGCCCGATGCTAATGCGGTGTTTGTAAGGGGAGAACAGCAGGGCGTTGCAGCAAAAGTGAAACGCTTCGGGACTGCTGGCGACAACTTTTGTGTTGATATAGTGGACAAGTTAATCACTGATAACCAAGCCGCCAGAATGCGAGGCACCACTGAGCTAGCCAATGCGGGTAATAAAGTGCAGACCTCAATACGTACCAAGGTGCTAGCGGATTTACCACCGATGCGACCAGGTATGTTGATTGGGGTTCGTAAAGGTGCCGAGGTGTTTAAGTCGGTGTGTGAGGCGTGGAGTATTAGCGCTACGGTGAGTGAGTCCACTGGTCAAGTGACGGTCAATCAAACCGTGACTTTATTACGGAATAAGGACGCTAATGGAGTCGCAGCATGAATATCTATCAACGCTTAGCGAACCTAAACCCTAAGCCGCAACGCAGCGTGGCGACTGTAGTTAACGTGGCTAATGGCAGTACGACAGTGCAGCACGCCGATGGCAGTTATCAAACAGTATTGGGTGACTCAGTGGCAAGCGGCAAAGTGTATATCGTAGATGGGCAGATCCAAGGCCAAGCCGCCGATCTGACTTATGTTGAAATAGAGATTTAAAAGAGAGCGGTCTGGCAATGCTACCAACATTACCAGACCGTCAACACACAGGATAAGACCCTGTGAGCCAACCAAGGCTCCCTCACCGCGTCGACACGGCGAACCGAGCCTAGCATAAAAAATCCTAAAAAAGGAGGCTCACATGCCAAAACCGATCATCCCTTGGATGGGGGGTAAGCGTAGATTAGTTAAAGAGATTTTACCGTTATTTCCTGAGCATCATACCTATGTGGAGCCATTCTGCGGTGGTGCTGCGATGTTCTTCAGCAAAGATGAAGCACGGGTGGAAGTGGTTAATGATATGAATGGCGATTTGGTGAATCTTTACCGTGTCATTAAACATCATTTAGAGGAGTTTATTAGGCACTTTAAATGGGCTTTAATCAGCCGTGAAGAATTCCTATGGCAGAAGAATACTAACCCTGAGACCTTAACCGATATTCAGCGAGCAAGCCGATTCTACTATCTGCAAAAGCTGGCGTTTGGTGGCAAGGTATCTAGTCAGAACTTTGGGAGTTCGGCATCACGCCCTGCTGGTTTGAACTTACTGCGTATTGAGGAGGATCTTAGCATTGCGCATCTTCGACTCGCGAGAACCTATATCGAGCGGTTGGATTGGGCGGAATGTGTAAGACGATACGATAAGCCTGAAACCTTGTTCTATCTAGACCCGCCTTACTGGAGTACTGCAGGATATGGCGTGGAGTTTGGACTAGAGCAATATGCCTTGATGGCCGAGCTGGCGAAGACTATAAAAGGCAAGATGGTGATCAGCGTTAATGACATCCCCGAAATGCGTGAGGCGTTTGACGGCTTAGAAATGAAGACGTTAGGTATTCGTTATACAGTAGGAGGATCAGGACGCTCTAGCGAGCAGCAAGAGCTACTAATCTGGAATTGGTAGGGGAATGTATTCAGCGTTTAATATGTCTCAATAGCCCTCTTTTTAGAGGGCTTATATACAATTTTTTCAATCTATGTGAACTCACATTTTTCAAAATAGATGAATCCGTTAGTAAATAGCGGCTTATAACTTTTTCATTTCACATGAATTTGTTTTTCAAACCATGTGGCGCGCTACATAACAAGTAGTAACATTTATCAAATGTAATAAAATTACTAAACCCGACGAGCGCGCGAGCTAAGGGTGGAATAGTCCTCAATCCCGCATGGTTTCTCGCTAATTTCGACTTATCAACAAATTCTGTGGATAACCCTGTGAGTTGCGGCTTGAAACAGGCGGCAAAGCCTTGCTGCACGTGTGATGGACTTAAATTGCACTATTTTGGCGATAAAAATTTAATAGTATATTTATCAAATAGATATGAATTGCAAGCCTTATCTTTTTGGGTCTTGTTTGAGGTTGCAATTTTGTAAGCAAGTGAAAGTCAACTCTTGTGTATTAATTTGGCATTTCTCCTGTATTTTTGGGCGTTTTATCGCCAATTTGAGCATTAAAAGCTCGTGGTCAAAAAGTTTCATTTTCTGTCCATCAAACTGTCATTCAGATGCTTTAGGGATTAATGCTCCCTTTGACTTCTAAAGGAGAACTGCTGGAGCTTGAAGGATGAGTTGATTAGAATGGGGCGACTAACCACAAGGATATGTTCGCGTGTCAGAATCTGTTTTTCAGCTTGAATCTCAATTTGCCCCCGCTGGGGATCAGCCCACGGCTATTGCCAAGTTGGTCGATGGCTTAGAATCGGGCCTTGCTTGCCAAACCTTATTGGGGGTAACTGGCTCCGGCAAGACATTCACTATCGCCAATGTGATCGCCCAACTGGGGCGCCCAACCATTATTATGGCGCCAAACAAGACGCTGGCGGCGCAGCTTTATGGTGAGATGAAAGAGTTTTTCCCCAATAATGCGGTGGAATACTTTGTCTCCTATTACGATTATTACCAACCAGAAGCCTACGTGCCCGCATCGAACACCTTTATTGAAAAGGATGCGTCGGTTAACGCCCATATCGAGCAAATGCGACTCTCGGCGACGAAAGCACTGTTAGAGCGTAAGGATGTCGTCTTGATTGCCTCTGTATCGGCCATTTACGGTCTGGGCGATCCCGATTCCTACATGAAGATGCTTTTGCACCTACGCCAGGGCGATACCATGGGGCAGCGGGATATTCTTAAGCGATTGAGTGAGTTGCAATATACTCGCAACGATCTCGAGTTGCAGCGCGGTACTTTCCGCGCCCGTGGTGAAGTTATCGATATTTTCCCCGCCGATTCTGACCGCTACGGGATTCGAGTCGAACTCTTTGACGATGAAATTGAACGCTTAAGCGAGTTTGACCCGTTAACGGGGCAAATTGTTAAGCGTATCGCGCGCACTACTGTGTATCCGAAAACCCACTATGTGACGCCGCGGGAAAAAATCCTCGAAGCGACCGAGTTAATTAAAGAAGAGCTGCGCGAGCGTAAGCAGTATTTGCTCGACAATAATAAGTTGATTGAAGCGCAGCGGATCCACGAGCGGGTGCAATACGATATCGAGATGATGGTCGAACTGGGCTATTGCTCTGGTATTGAAAACTACTCCCGCTATCTGTCGGGCCGTGCACCGGGTGAAGGACCGCCGACCTTGCTTGATTATTTACCCGCCGATGGTTTGTTGATTATTGACGAATCCCACGTCACTGTGCCGCAAATTGGCGCCATGTATAAGGGTGACCGCTCCCGTAAAACCACGCTTGTGGAATATGGCTTCCGTTTACCCTCGGCGCTGGATAACCGGCCGCTGAAGTTTGAAGAGTTTGAGCAATTGATGCCACAGACCATTTATGTGTCGGCAACACCAAACCCTTACGAACTGGATAAGAGTGGTGGTGAGATTGTTGAGCAAGTTGTTCGGCCAACGGGTTTGCTCGATCCCGAGTTAGAAGTGCGCCCGGTCAGCATTCAAGTGGATGATTTACTCTCCGAGGTTGCCAAACGCGTCGCCGTCAATGAGCGGGTGCTTGTTACCACCCTAACCAAGCGCATGTCGGAGGATTTAACCGAATACCTCGATGAGCACGGCGTCAAAGTCCGTTATTTGCACTCGGATATCGATACCGTGGAGCGGGTGGAGATCATTCGGGATCTGCGCCTCGGTAAGTTTGATGTGTTGGTCGGTATCAACTTGCTGCGTGAAGGTTTAGACATGCCCGAAGTTTCCTTAGTCTGTATTCTCGATGCGGATAAGGAAGGCTTTTTACGTTCGGAACGTTCGCTTATTCAGACCATAGGTCGCGCCGCGCGTAACGTCAATGGCAAGGTTATCCTCTATGCGGATAGGATCACTCAGTCGATGGCCAAGGCGATGGGTGAAACCGAGCGTCGCCGCGAGAAACAACACGCCTACAACCTTGAGCATGGCATAGTGCCAAAAGGCGTGGTTAAGCGCATTACCGACGTGATGGATATCGACGATGGCAGAGACACTGAAAAGGGTTATAGCCCATCGTCACTGGGTAAAGTGGCTGAACCTAAAGCCAAACGTTATCAAGCCGATGCGGCGCAGCTTAGCCATGATATCGACAAACTCGAGAAGCAAATGCATGAACATGCGCGTAACTTGGAGTTTGAACAGGCGGCGGCCTTGCGTGATGAGGTGAAACGGCTACGGGAGTTGCTGATCACAGCCTAATAAAATCTAGGCCTCAGCTGATTTAGACTCAGGACTTTGATCCTAATTAAACTATCCCAAGCTTCTCTACTTAATAAAAAAGCCGCCAACATAACAATATGAGGCGGCTTTTTTGTATGGATTAATCAAACTTTGAGGTATTAGCGCTGCGTTTCCTTGGCGAATCTGCTTCGTTGGTACACAAACACCATAAGCGCGCAGACTAAGCCGCAGATCAGGCCGACTAAATGCGCCTCGGTGGCCACGCGTGCACCAATCATTGCGGTCACATCATCACTGGCGCCATAGAACTGTTCATGGCCGACTTTAACTATCACCCCAATAAGCAACAAATAACCCGAGCGCATTTTGCGGCGAATATCCTGCACTGCACCAAAGGTGAATAGCCCGTGTAACATGCCACTCAGCCCCACATAACCTAATAACTGCGGATAGCCCAGATACAGACCAATGCCTTCAAACAGACAAAGCAGGATAAACAGCGCGGTTAAGCCCTTGAGCCGGTAATGAAAGTGGTGCAAAAACAACACTACCCATAATCCTGCGAGGTTCATCAGCAGGTGCCAATGATTGGTATGCAGCAGATTGCCTGTGATCAGGCGCCACCACTGGCCATCACTGATGGCGCTGCGGCGATAGGCGAGCAGGTTATCTATGCTCGGGGCAAAAAGTCCCGCAACATACAAGAGTGCGCAGAGCAGACTGACGATTAGCGCCAACCAATAGGGGCCGAGTTTTTTTAACGTCACCAGTCTCACGCCTGCGGTTTACCCGTTTCAGTCGCCTTGTCGAGTGAGGCCATTACCTCTGCTTTATTTTGCAGGTAATCCTCTAAGCCGCGTTTACGAAGATGGCAGGCTGGGCAATCACCGCAACCATCGCCGACAATGCCGTTATAACAGGTCAGGGTATGGTGGCGAACCAAATCGAGCTGCTGATATTTATCGGCTAGCGCCCAAGTTTGGGCCTTGTTGAGCCACATTAATGGCGTGATGATCTCAAGCTTTTTATCCATGCCTTGCACTAGTGCCGATTCCATCGCGCATACAAAGTCGTGGCGACAGTCGGGATAACCGGAAAAATCGGTTTCGCAAACACCAGTAATAATCGCCTCGGCCCCTAATTGGTAGGCGTAGATCCCCGCCAAAGTCAAAAACAGGATATTACGGCCGGGCACAAAGGTATTGGGCAAGCCATTTTCCATTAATTCGTGGGATACAGGGATCGCATCGCGGGTGAGGGCAGAAATAGCTAACTCATTGAGTAAACTCACATCCATCACTTTATGGCTAGTGATCTTTAAGCGCTTGGCGAGGGATTTAGCAACTTCAATTTCTTCACGGTGACGCTGACCATAATCGAAGGTGATCCCGTGGACTTCATCAAACTGAGTTAAGGCTTGAATAAGACAAGTCGTTGAGTCTTGTCCGCCACTGAAAACCACTACCACCTTTGAAACTGATGCTGCTGACATAGGATCCACTTAAATTGACACATAAAATAGGGCGTAAGTGTAACTCAGGCGCTAGGGCTTGCAAACTCTTTGCTGACGCGTGGCGACGGGTATTCGGCACTTGGTATCACAATGGCTGAGGCGGTAAAAACTTGCAGCTGCAGCTAAAATCCTCTATAAATGCCGCCCCAGAAAAACGGAACGCTAGCATGAATTACCCAGTCAACGAAGTCTTTGAAACCATTCAAGGTGAAGGTGTCTTTACCGGAGTGCCCGCCATTTTTGTGCGTTTACAGGGTTGCCCTGTGGGATGTGCTTGGTGTGATACGAAACAGACTTGGGATCTGCTTGAGGAAAATAAGGTGTCACCCGAACAAGTGATCACCGTCGATGGCTCCGTGGGGCGCTGGGCAAACCATACGGCGCAGAGTCTTATCGAGGCTTTCAACGCTAAGGGATACACGGCGCGCCATGTGGTGATCACAGGTGGTGAGCCTTGTATGTACGATCTGAATGAATTAACTCACACGCTTCATGCTGCCGGTTTTGCCACTCAAATCGAGACCAGTGGCACCTTTGAGGTGAAGTGCGATGCTGATACCTGGGTAACTGTCTCGCCCAAGATCAATATGAAAGGTGGTTATCAGGTGTTAGCGCAGGCCTTGATCCGCGCCAACGAGATTAAGCACCCGATAGCGACCGAAAATCATATCGACGAACTCGATGAGTTACTCAAAGGGATTGATGTGTCAGCGAAAACGATTTGTCTGCAACCGATCAGCCAAAAACCAAGGGCGACGGAATTAGCCATGAAGGTGTGTATTGCCCGCAACTGGCGTTTATCGATTCAGACCCATAAGTACTTGAATATCGATTAATCGCCACTTAGCGCTATGTACTCTTCTTGAACGCTCCGAATGGGGCGTTTTTTATCAGCAAAATCTATGGATTAAAGACAATAGTCTTAAGTAAGCGATAAAAATAACTTTGGATAAGCTGGTGTGCTAGAAAGAAAACTTGGGGAATAAAGCGGTATAAAGAGTGATATGAGAAAGAAGTGGTGGAGGGAGAAGGATTCGAACCTTCGAAGGCGGAGCCGTCAGATTTACAGTCTGATCCCTTTGGCCACTCGGGAACCCCTCCACATATTTTCTTCAACTTTTAAGTCCGACTCATCGAGTCTGATTTTAAAGTTATCTTAAATCTTGGCCGGATTTAAGGGTAAAGCAAGTTTACAGCAGACTAACGATTGACGAAGAACAGAAGATAAAAGTGGTGGAGGGAGAAGGATTCGAACCTTCGAAGGCGGAGCCGTCAGATTTACAGTCTGATCCCTTTGGCCACTCGGGAACCCCTCCACGAGTATCTTTTATAGTATCGCTAATTGTTAGTGCAAATGGTGGAGGGAGAAGGATTCGAACCTTCGAAGGCGGAGCCGTCAGATTTACAGTCTGATCCCTTTGGCCACTCGGGAACCCCTCCTCAATTGCGGCCGCCATAGTAGTCAGAAACGTTTGGCATGTAAAGTCTAAATATGAAAATTTTCCTAAAGTTCTGGTTCAACTGGTCGATTAACTAACAACGAGTTGTTTTAATGATGTTTTTTTATGCAGATCGATGTTCCTTTAATCAACGAAGCCCAAATTGGCTCCCGCTTAAATGCGGCAATCGAACACAACAGGCGAGGAGAGTTCGCCCTGTTGCTGTCGCTATTGTCTGCAGACGCGAGGGACATGGCGCAGTTTCAATGGCAAAAAGAGCTCGATAATGCAGAAAAATTACAACGTCAGTTCGAGTTACCCCCCAAGCAAGCGCTTGTGGCGGATTTATCGACGGATAACAAGGTTACCGACAATAGTGCTGTTTTTGCTGAGCAAGGCGCGAGGGCGTTTCAACTGCAACAGGCATTGCGCCCAGAGGCATTAGTGATCCGCGGTGCTGAGCCTATCGCGATGGCCGAAGCCTTAAGCAATTGCGATCTCACCACACGTCTGCGCCAACGTGGCCAGTTGCCATCCCCGAAAATGGACGTCATGCATTTTGCCGATCAACTGGCGATTCAACGGAACTTAGTGCCGTTATTGGCCAGCGCCTAACGAGTATGTCGTCTTGCCTCCAAGTCGCTATCGGGCTGTTAAGCAAGATTCTGTCTTTAAAAGCAATGCTAGGGATTAAAGGAACTTGTTGGCCAAATAGCCGTCAACTGTGTCGATGCACAATAATAAGCGTGAGCTAAAGCTGAGTCTCTGCCGCCACTGTTACCTATAATAAGGCGTTAATGATGCTGGTTTAAGTTGATGCATCACCCTTACAGCGATTAGAGAGGAAAAACAGATGAAAGGTATCATTGCAGGACAAGCGGCTACCGTGAACGACACTTGCACCGATTGCGGCAGTTTTGTGGATATTGGCGCTGTGATTGATGAGCAGGATACAGTGCTGGAGTTATCCTTCGCGGGTGCAGAGGCTGAGGTCGAAGCGACTAAGATGTTGGAGCGGGCTCAAGCGCGTTTTAGCCAAGCCCAAGGGAATATTGTGCAGGATGAAGTGGGTGTTACCCTCAAACTGGTCTTCGATGTGAGTGTCGAGAAAATGATTTTTCAATTAGAGAATGGCCTATGATGCAAGCGACCGTGAAGTCCGTTAGCGTTAATTTGTAATAAAGTGTGGCCGATGTTGCTGTTTTAAATGTAGATAGTGTAATCTGCATCAACAAAAATAAAGATTAATTGGCTCTATTAACACGCTTCTTTAGTGTGTTAGTCGCAGCAGTACCGTTTTACCCAACACGAAGTTTTGTAGGGATCAGAGTGAAGCGACGTCAGCATCAGCATTTATTAGAGTCTTTAGTGCATTCCACGGCTAAACAGCAGGGTGATTTTACTAAGACCGCAGAGTTAGCCACTGAGCTACTTTGCCAAAATTTAGCCGTTTCTCTGGTGTCGGTATGGATTTTTTCCGCCGATCAATCGAGCCAATCCCTGGTAGCGCAATTTGGCGCTATGGCCCTACAAGACACTTACCGTCCTTCACAGTTGCAGACGCTGCCATGCTATTTAGATGAACTCAAAAATCATCGCCATATCGATGCGAGTAATACGCTTATCGATCCGCGCTTGACTGAGTTAGTCGATAACTATTTTATCCCTCGGAAAATTTTATCTAGTCTCGAGATTGGCATTCGCATTAATGGTCATCTTGAAGGCGTGCTTTGCCTTGAGCGAGCGCAACTGACTCACCATTGGCACGACAGCGAAATTCACCTTGCCTGCCAAATGGCCGATCAACTGGCCCTCACGCTGGCCACCAAACATACCTATGACAAAGAAGAGCGCTTAAGCCTGTTTCGCTGTGCCACCGAGCAGTCTCGTCAAATGAGCATGTTGATTAACCTGCACACCGAAAAAGTGGAATACGTTAACCAAGCCCACGAAGAGATCACCGGCTTAGCGCGTGAAAAAAGCATAGGCACCAATTTACGAGAGTTAAGTTTCTTTAAGCAGCACAGTGAATTAGCCGAGCAGACCTTGGCCAAGATTTTCAGAGGCGAGCAGGCCAAAGGCGAAGTGCAATTTAATCGAGCCGATGGCAGTCGCTACTGGCTCAAGTATGTGGTCAGCCAATTTATCACCGATCGCGGCAATCATTACGCTTTAGTTTCCGGCGAAGAAAGCACAGATGAGCACAACTATAAGGCGGAGCTTGAGCGTTTAGCCTGGCGTTGTAGCCTCACTGGGCTGAATAATCGTAGTCACTTCAATCGCGTATTGGAGCGCACCACCAATGGATTGTTGCTGTTGGTCGATTTAGTCGCCTTTAAACGTTTCAACGATACCTATGGCCACGAAAATGGCGATAGCTTGCTGATTGAAATTGGCCGGCGCTTAAAACATTTTTCGGAAATTAATAAGGCAACCGAAATTGCCCGCGTCGGTAGCGACGAGTTTGCCGTGTTGCTCACCGATGATAACGCGGTTTACGATCTGGATTATTTCAGTACTCGCCTATACCAGCATTTAGCCATGCCGATTTTAATCGGTCGTGAGCAAATCGAACCCAAACCTGCATTGGCGGTTGTCGATATCGCCTCGGTGGCCAATCTGTTCGCGCCGCTGACCTGCGCCGATATCGCAGTGCAATACGCGAAGAAGAAAAAGGGCACTGCTATTCAAGTGTTTAACAGCACCTTGCTCAGCGCCTTTAAGGAAGATGCACAAATCGAGCGTGATTTGCATAGCGCGATTCGTGGCCGTCAATTCGAACTTTATTATCAGCCCTTACGGGATCTGGAGCAGAAAACCTATATCGGTGCTGAAGCTTTGATCCGTTGGCATCACCCGAAAAAAGGTGTGCTGTATCCCGGCGCCTTTATCGATATTGCCGAGCAATCTGGGATGATCAACGCCATTGGCAGCTGGGTGCTTGAGGCCGCGTGCCGACAATTGAATATATGGCAGCACCATAATGCCGATTTAAGCATGCATGTTAACGTGTCGGCGCGGCAGTTTTTTAGCGGAAACCTGTATGAGCAAGTCTGGCAACTGCTGACGCGCTATCGTTTAAAGCCTAAAACCCTGATCCTTGAGATCACCGAGACGGAATTGATGGGCGACATTCGCCATGCCACGCTCTTATGTCAGGAATTGGCAGAGCTGGGTGTAGGGCTGGCCATCGATGACTTTGGTACGGGTTACAGCTCGATGCGCTATCTTAAACAATTCCCGATCAGTAAGTTAAAAATCGACCGCTCCTTTATCTCCGATCTCACCATTAGCCGCGAAAGCCAAGAAATCGTCTCGGCCATTATTGCGATGGCAAGCGCGCTTAATATTTCCTTGACCGCCGAAGGGGTTGAAACCGCCGAGCAGGAAGCGTTTTTGGCGAAGAGTTTTTGCCATCAGGCGCAGGGGTATTTATACAGTCCTGCGTTGCGAGAGCCCGAATTTGCGCAATTCTTATTGGCGGCAAAAGAACCTAATCTTGTGACGCATTAACCAGTTAGATTAGTCGTATTGGTGATATAAAAACAAAAGGCAATCAATCGATTGCCTTTTGTTTTATCTCTGGGGACTGGTTAACCCTTCATGCAGCACTGCTTAAACTTCTTACCACTGTGGCAGACGCAGGGATCATTGCGCCCCGGTAATTTGGCATGCATTTGATGGCCTTTAGTGTAAAACCAACGACCTTGCTCGAAGATAAACTCTGAGCGCTCGTAAATGGCATCAATCTCGCCACTCATTTTATACCAGGCCTTAAAGGTAACAGTGCCGAACTTGCTGCCATCGGGCTGGGTAGTGTCATTGGCGGATAATACATCGAGCCCTAACCATTCGGGATGTGGACCTTGTTGGAGCTGCTCAAGGGTTAAGCCATCGAGGTAATCTGCATGGTGTGTTTTGATGATGTAATCAAAATTTTTCAATACAAAAGCGCAGTAGCGAGAGCGCATTAATTGCTCAGGACTCGTCGCCAGTTGTGCTCCTGAATCGAGCCCTAGATGCAGTATTTGACAGCAATCTTGATAGATTTTTTGGCTGCCGCAAGGGCAGATTTTTTCGTGTATCATAAAAGTAATGCTTTAAAATATAGTAGATTACTGCTTTTTCTTTTGGCTGTCCGGTAACGGTGGGAACTGGCGGCCATAGTAAAGATTGGGTACAGGTTTGGCATTCAAATAGAAACTGGGTTCGGCACGGTTATTCATATCCAGTGTGACGTTCCAGCGCTGCTGAGAGTCTTTTTGGGTGCCAATCACAAATTTGCCAGCAAATTCACTCACAGGTTCGCCAGTTTCTTCTGCGGGGTAAAAACGCACTAAATAATAGCCAGTGTCGAACGCGCTGTTGCCGGATAGCTTACGGTTGAGTACCCGGAAATCGATATCGATACGGGCCTTTTTATTGCGGATTTTATCGAAAAAACGTTGGTAAATAGCAACGATACTGTCGCGGCCATAATAGATTTCTTTACTTTGGCTTTCAGAGAGGTAGCTTGCATCTTTTGCATAAATGTCTGCGGTGACTTCGGGGGCAAGCTCAGTAAATGCTTTAGTGAACAGCGGATAATTCGCATTGATCAGCTGATCGGTTGTCATGGTTGTTTTGGCTTTTGCGGGAGTAGCAAAACTTGGAAGCGACAATAGGCATATCAGGGCTAGCAGCAAAAATCTCATTACATTATTCTAATCAAGCATTCATGGCGCCACTATAATGGAGGTGCCCGCTGAACTAAAGGGTTGAATGTTTACAAAGTGTGTTTCTGTTCTAAAAGTGCACACTGAGCGTTAAGAGTGGAGGAGCTTGCCATGCTAGATGATGAATCAGCACTGTTTTTTGAGGAAATGGCGGGGGTTGTGCCACTAAAGGGTGATGTGAAAGCGGTGAATTTGCAGCCTAAGGCACTAACGGAGGAGCAACTTCAGCGCCGTGATGCGTTGCAACGCGAGGCTTATTTGGCCTGCATGCCCTTGGATTTGAGTTTGATCCCGATAATAGCGCCCGATGATATCGCCAGTTTTAAGCGCGAAGGGGTACAAGGTGCAGTGTTTAAGCGCTTAAGGCTGGGGCAGTACAGCATTAAGATGGAATTAGATGTACATGCCTACCGTTTAAGTCAGGCCCGTGATGCGTTGCTCAATTATCTGTTAGCGGCACAGGCCCATGGGGAACGCTGCGTCATGCTTATCCATGGTAAGGGTCATAACAGTAAACCCGTGGCTGGCCTGCTGAAATCTGCCGTCTGCCATTGGTTGTCTCAACTTGATATGGTGCTGGCCTATCATTCGGCGAAAACCGAGCAGGGCGGCACGGGCGCCTTGTATGTGATGCTCACTAAATCCGAACAGCTTAAGATCGAGAACAAAGAGGCAAATCGTAAGGGAATGGGTTGGCGTTAATAGGTTTCTGAACGCATTGATTTTATCTGATTGATACTCGCGTTCGTTATTAATGCCGAAGCTTAAAAAGAAAATGCCCAACATCGTTGGGCATTTTTATCGGTTATATTTTCACACCAAGAGCCTAGGTGTTACTGACGTTAGAGTCTTCATTCCGTCTTGGTTTTAATTACCAACCACATTGACGATTCGCCGCTGTGTTTTGCTCATCGAGCCAGGTTTTAAGCGGCGCAAAATAATCGAGTACGGCTTTGGCATCCATTCCCTCAGTACCTGTCACTTCTTTTAAAGCAACTGGCCAAGGTTGGCTTGCACCCAGCTCTAACATTTTATTGAGTTTTTCCCCTGCGGCTTGATTGCCATAAATACTGCATCTGTGTACAGGTCCTTTATCGCCGGCGGTATCACACAGTGCCTTATGGAACTGGAATTGCAAAATATGCGCGAGGAAGTAGCGCGTATAAGGCACGTTACCGGGCACATGGTACTTGGCACCTGGATCAAAATCGGCTTCGCTGCGGTCCGTTGGCGCCTTAACGCCTTGGTATTTTTCTCTTAATTCCCACCAGGCTTGGTTATATTGCGCTGGGGTGATTTCACCGCTAAAGACTTTCCAGCGCCACTGGTCAATCATCAAACCAAAGGGTAGGAAGGCGATTTTATCCAGAGCTTGTTTCAGCAGTAAGCCAATATCCTTGGAAGCATCGGGCACGTCTTCGAGCAGGCCAATCTGTTTTAGATAGCTTGGGGTAATTGATAGCGCGATCGTGTCACCAATGGCCTCATGGAAACCATCATTGGCACTGTTTTTAAACAGGAAAGGCTGCTGCTTATAGGCACGTTGATAGAAGTTGTGTCCAAGTTCGTGGTGAATAACGGTGAAGTCTTCAGCGGTTTTCTGGATACACATCTTGATGCGAATATCGTCGAGGTTATCCAAATCCCACGCCGAGGCATGACAAACGACATCACGATCCTTGGGTTGCAAGAATAAAGAGCGACTCCAGAAACTGTCTGGCAGCGGCGCAAAGCCTAACGAGGTGAAAAAGCTTTCGGCCTGTTTAACCATTTTGTGCTCATCATAGCCTTTCTGCTCGAGCAATTCCGTCACATCATAGCCAGGATCGGCATCGTCAGGGGCGACGAGATCGTACACATTACCCCATTGCTGTGCCCACATATTTCCCAGTAAGTGTGCGGGAATAGGGCCGGTTTTTGGCGCGATGGTGTCACCGTATTCGTTATTCAGCTCGCCGCGAACATAACAATGCAGGGATTCGTAGAGAGGCTTAACTTGTCCCCATAAACGATCTAATTCCTGTGAAAATTCATCGGGTTTCATATCGTATTGGCTGCGCCATAACTCAGAGAGGTTCGCGTAACCTAGATCTTTTGCACCTTCGTTGGCGAGTTCAACTTCACGTTGAAATAGTGGGCGCATCGGTTTTGCAATTTCACGCCAGCCTTTCCATGCCTCAAGCAGTTTGGCTGGGTCACGCGATTCCGCCATCAAGCTTGACAGCTCTGGCTGGGTCATACACTTGCCATCGGCGAAACAGTATTTGCCTTTACCATACAGTCCATTGAGCTCGGAGCTGATTTGCGCCAACTCAGCATTTTTGGCGGGATCAAGCGGCGCAGGTAACACGAGTGCGCTGCGCAGAATATTCAGTTTGCGCGCATTGGCTGGATCGAGTTCCACATTGGCGTACTTGGCAGCTTCGGTGGCGAATTTGACCGACGCGGCACTGACTTTTTCACCGACTGCGGCCGAGAGTGCAGCGGTATCTTCGGTGATGAAGTTACTGTAAATCCATTCGGCGCGATTCGCTTCGATAGAGAGCTGCGCCATCTGGGCTTCAGCATCTTGAATAAAGGCGATGGCCTGAGCTTTATCGGGCGCGGCCTGAGTTGCTACTGGTGCCGCTGCAGTGCTTTCGGCCTTGCTTTGGGCATCATTACAGGCGGTTAAGCCTAAGGTTAGCGCTATGGTGAGCGCAAGAGTGGTGGGACGATTCAATAGAATAGCCATGTATTGCAGTCCTTTGTTGTTTTTGTGTTAAGCATTCTACCTAAGCACAGTGTTTTTTGCAC
The DNA here is from genome assembly GCF_023283775.1 of Shewanella seohaensis. NCBI lineage: Bacteria > Pseudomonadati > Pseudomonadota > Gammaproteobacteria > Alteromonadales > Shewanellaceae > Shewanella > Shewanella seohaensis. The sequence continues at coordinate 196,507 of NZ_JAKILE010000008.1, read as the reverse complement.
AGGACTTGATGACTTTTCATGGTTTTTTGCAACGGATGTGAGTGGCCTGTTAATCCCTGTCAGCATGGCGCAGCTTATTTGGCCATTTTTCGTTTGACAACTCCCATACCAATGTTTAATTTAAACGAGTGTTTTAAATTAATTCAAGGTCACGGAATGGCAAGTCGATCCGATACAAAAACTAGAATACTTGATGCCGCAGAGAAGCTATTTGCCGAAAGGGGGTTTTCTGAGACGTCATTGCGACTTATCACGAGCAAGGCGGAGGTTAACTTAGCCTCGGTGAACTATCACTTTGGCTCTAAAAAAGAGTTAATCCGCGCCGTGTTAGCCCGCTATTTAGACGTGTTTATGCCCGCCGCATCGACGGCCATAAAATGTTTGCATACTGCGCCAACACAAGCTTCGTTAGAGGAGATTTTCTCTGCGTTAGTCGATCCATTATTGGATTTGAACGAGCTGCGCACCGAAGGCACGACAATTTTCCTACAATTGCTGGGTCGCGGTTACATTGAAAGCCAAGGGCACCTGCGTTGGTTTATCACCACCCATTATGGGCAGCATTTAGACACCTTTGTTAAAGCTGTTTCGGCCAGTGCTCCGCATATTCCTCCTGCTGAAATGTTTTGGCGCTTACACTTTACCCTAGGCACGATTGTTTTCACCATGGCGTCAGCCGATGCGCTCAATGATATTGCCGCGGCCGAATTTGGTGAGCATAACGACATCGAAGCCGTGATCCGTAAAGTGATCCCCTATATGGCTGCGGGCGTATCAGTCCCCGTGGCTTCTTAATAAAAGGTCTTGATTATGTTGACGATTATAATTATTGCCCTGATTGCGATTATTGCGCTGTTTGCAGTAAAAAGCCTTCGGATGCAATTTATCACCCAGCCTGTGTTTCACTTCTTTAAAAAAGTATTACCGCCATTATCCGATACCGAGCGCGAAGCGATGGAAGCGGGTGATGTGTGGTGGGAAGGCGAGCTATTCCGCGGTAATCCGAATTGGAATACCCTGCACAGCTACGGTAAACCAACCCTGACGGCTGAAGAGAAAGACTTTATCGATAATCAGGTTATGACCGCCCTGAAGATGATCGATGATTTCGACATTGTGCATAATCGTAAGGATTTGCCACCAGAGCTGTGGGACTACTTTAAAAAAGAAGGCTTCTTTGCACTGATCATCCCGAAAAAGTTTGGTGGTCGTGCGTTTTCTGCCTATGCCAACTCGACGATTGTGAGTAAATTAGCCAGCCGCAGTGTGAGTGCCGCGGTCACTGTGATGGTGCCAAACTCATTAGGCCCAGGTGAGCTTTTGACTCATTATGGTACCAAAGAGCAAAAGGAGCGCTGGTTACCTGCATTAGCCAAGGGTGATGAGATCCCATGTTTTGCATTAACTGGTCCTGAAGCAGGTAGTGATGCGGGCGCTATCCCCGATGTGGGTATTGTTTGCCGTGGTGAGTTTAACGGCGAAGAAGTTTTAGGCCTTAAATTAACCTGGGACAAGCGTTATATCACCCTCGCACCAGTGGCAACCGTATTAGGTTTAGCCTTCCAGATGCGCGACCCTGATGGTTTGCTTGGCGATAAAAAGAATTTAGGTATTACCTGCGCCTTGATCCCAACCGATCATCCTGGTGTGGTGATTGGCCGTCGTCATAATCCGCTTAACATGGCGTTTATGAACGGGACCACTAAGGGCGAGGAAGTCTTTATTCCGCTGGATTGGATCATCGGTGGTCCTGAGTTTGCGGGCAGAGGCTGGCGCATGCTGGTTGAATGTTTATCGGCGGGTCGCGGTATTTCTCTGCCTGCATTGGCTACCGCTTCTGGCCATATGGCGACCAAAACCACCACAGCTTACAGCTATGTGCGTCACCAATTTGGTATGGCGATTGGCAACTTTGAGGGTGTGCAGGAAGCGCTGGCGCGCATTATTGCTAATACCTATCAATTGGAAGCGGCGCGCCGTTTAACCACTACGGGCATCGATCTTAAAGTTAAACCTTCAGTGGTGACGGCAATTGCTAAATTCCACATGACTGAACTTGGCCGTGCGGTGATGAACGATGCGATGGATATTCAGTCGGGTAAGGGTATCCAATTAGGACCTAAAAACTACTTAGGCCACCCTTATATGTCGAATCCGATTTCGATTACCGTTGAAGGGGCGAACATTTTGACGCGTTCCTTGATGATCTTTGGTCAAGGTGCGACCCGTTGCCATCCATATGTGTTGGCCGAAATGGAAGCTGCGGCGATGGAAAATGAGCACGATGCGCTCGAGCGTTTCGACTCGCTGTTAATGGGTCATATGGGTTACGCCACTCGTAATGCGTTTAGCGCCTTATTCAACGCCTTGACTGCCAGCCGTTTCGGCAGTGCGCCAGTGAGCGGCGAAACCAAGCAATATTATAAAGACATGTCGCGCATTTCATCGGCATTAGCCTTGATGACAGATATTTCGATGCTGATCATGGGCGGCGATTTGAAGCGTAAGGAAATGTTGTCGGCACGCATGGGGGATGTGTTAAGCCAGCTGTACTTAGGCTCGGCTACCCTAAAACTGTTTGAAGATAATGGCCGTCAACAGGACGATTTACCTGCGGTGCGTTATGTGATGGCAAATCGCTTGCACTTAGCGGCTAAAGCGCTTGAAGAAGTGATCCGTAACTTCCCGAACCGCCCATTTGCATGGTTGCTACGCGCGCTGATTTTCCCCATCGGCAACCATTTCAATGCGCCTAGCGATAAAATGGCGACTGAATTGGTCTCTGGCATGTTAAAACCAAGTCCTGCCCGTGAACGCATTACTTTCCTATGCCCTGAGTTTGAAGGCGATGTCGGTGGTATTGCTGAGGTTGAACAGGCCTTCGTGGCGCAATATGCCTGTAAAGAGATTTACAAGAAGCTCAAGAAAGCACAACGCGCCGGTGAGTTACCTGCCAAAGTGCCTAACTTAGTGTTATTTGCTAAAGCGCTGGAGCAGGGCACTGTGACTCAAGATGAGCATCAAAAGCTGTTACATGCCGATAAGCTGCGCTTAGCGGCCATCAATGTGAATGATTTTGAAGCCCTTTAATCGGGTCTGCTAGCACGATTGAAATGACAAGATATAAAAAAACCACCTCAATTGAGGTGGTTTTTGTTTTTAAGCTTAATGACAGTTAGCCTTACTTTGTACGTCTAGCTAACGCCAATCAGCAAAAATTATGCAACGATCAACACTTTACAAGTGTTAGTGCCGCCGATAGTTTCCATCGCATCGCCCTTGGTCATTAATACCAAGTCGCCACTCTGTAGATAACCCGCAGTTGTTAATGATTCCAACGCTTTTTGCGCTAACTCATCGGCAGGATAAATGGTTGAGTCGAAGTAAATCGGTAACACACCCCGGTACAGTGCCATCTTCGCCAGCGTTGTCTCATGGCGTGATAAACCAAGGATTGGTAAAGATGAACTGATACGTGACATCAGTTTAGGTGTTGCGCCGGACTCAGTTAAGGCAATAATCGCTTTAACGCCTTCTAAGTGGTTAGCGGCATACATAGTCGATAGTGCAATCGTTTCTTCAACTGAAGTGAAACGTGCATCTAATCTGTGCTTAGACACTTTCACGCTTGGGTGAGATTCGGCACCGATACACACATTCGCCATCGCCTTAACGGTTTCTTCTGGGAAGTCACCAGCAGCGGTTTCGGCAGACAGCATCACTGCGTCGGTACCATCGAGCACGGCGTTGGCCACGTCCATGACTTCAGCGCGCGTTGGCATTGGGCTCGAAATCATTGACTCCATCATTTGAGTCGCAGTGATCACGATTTTATTCAGTTGACGAGAGCGCGCGATAAGCTTTTTCTGCACTGCAACCAGTGCTGCGTCACCAATCTCAACCCCTAAGTCGCCACGGGCAACCATGACTACGTCAGAGGCTAAAATCACATCATCCATCGCTTCTTCGCTAGCAACGGCTTCAGCACGTTCTACTTTTGCGACGATCAGTGCATTGCTGCCAGCTTGTTGCGCTAAAGAACGGGCGTATTCTAGATCGGCGCCGCTACGTGGGAAAGACACGGCTAAGTAATCCACTTGGATCATGGCCGCAGTCAGAATGTCTGCCTTGTCTTTTTCAGTCAGAGCAGCTGCCGATAGGCCACCACCTTGTTTGTTGATCCCTTTATTGTTTGATAGAGGGCCAGCAACGGTAACAGTCGTGTGCACTTTACGACCTTCAACGCGCTCAACACGCAGTTGAACACGGCCGTCGTCGAGCATCAGGATATCGCCAACATTCACATCGTCTGGCAATTGCTTATAGTCGATACCGACTTGATTCTCGTCGCCTTCGCCTTTACCTAACTCGGCATCCAGAATGTAGGCTTGACCTAAGTTCAGTTGAACTTTCTTGTTGTCTTTAAAGGTAGATACACGGATCTTAGGACCTTGTAAGTCACCTAAAATAGCAACATGGACACCTAATTCTTTTGCAATTTCGCGAGCTTGAGTCGCGCGTTTGAGATGATCTTCGGGGGAGCCGTGGGAGAAGTTAAGACGAACAACGTTTGCACCTGCCGCGATAATACGGCGTAAGTTATCGTCACGGTCAGTGGCGGGGCCCAGAGTGGTGACGATTTTGGTTCTGCGGAACATAAGATACTCCGTTAAAGTTAAAAAAATCTTGGGGCTATATTACCATGCAATTCCAAATTATGTAGTAAAGTTACAATCAAATTGATCTAAAGTTATGTTTCAAATTTGTGAGGTATCGCTGAAATTTGCTTTAAAAAAGGCTAGACGGACGATTTGCACTAGCCTTTTTTAAGATAGGAAGTGAATTACAGTATCGGATCTTTATTGATACGAGACTCTTTCAACACTTCTTTCACACGTTTTAAATTGTCACGGAAACGCGGGCCGCGGCGTAGGGTAAAGCCAGTCGCCAATACATCTATAGTCACCAATTGCGCTAAACGCGAGGCCATTGGTAAATACATATCGGTATCTTCAGGCACTTCCATCGTCACGGGCAGTGTACATTCCATAGATAACGGTGAGTTACGAGCCGTAATACCAATTACAGCCGCGCCGTTTTCTCTCGCTAAACGCGCTATTTCAATCAATGATTTAGTGCGACCGGTATGGGAAATCAGCACCACTACGTCGCCTTCATTGCTGTTAATACAGCTCATGCGCTGCATCAGAACATCGTCAAAACAGATGACAGGCACATTAAAACGGAAAAATTTATTCTGGGCATCATGGGCAACGGAGGCCGAAGCGCCTAAGCCAAAGAAGGAAATAGTTTTGGCTTGAGTCAGAATATCCACGGCTTTATTGATGGCAGTGACGTCTAAGCTTTGACGTGCTGTATCTAAGGAAGCCATTGATGATTCGAAAATTTTTGTGGTGTAAGACTCTGGAGAGTCATCTTCTTCCACATGGCGGCTCACATAAGGCGTACCGTTTGCGAGACTTTGCGCCAGATGTAACTTAAAATCAGGAAAGCCTTTAGTATCTAAGCGGCGACAGAAACGGTTCACAGTAGGTTCACTCACATCTGCCATCTTAGCCAGAGTGGCAATACTGGAGTGAATAGCTGTTTGCGGAGAGGCTAAGATCACCTCTGCAACCTTGCGTTCTGACTTACTAAAATGGGTGAGGCTTTTTTGAACCTTTTCTAGGGTATTCATACGCGTACGTCCGCTAAATTGAGAATGTAATTTTATTTATTTTTGTTTAGTGCTGCTGATCTGTTTCAGGATCTCACTAATCGACACTGCTTAAGTAAGTTTTAAGTACATTTTTGAAATAAGAATTTACTATCATCAGTAATTTAAGCACAAAAAGCATATCAGATTTATGCCCTAGGTGCCTAGTTAGCAAGAATGTTAATATTGATAAAAATAGATGCATTTAACAAATTCTGTTGTTATATTACAACAAAAGTGTGGATTTCTTCATTGGCATGAAGGGACACGACATAGAAAGGAGAGCGTAACGCAATGGGCAAAACAACATCAGGCGCCAAAGCTTGTGACTTCGTACTCTTTGGTACTAAAGGCGACTTGGCACGACGCAAGTTGTTACCTTCTTTATACCAGCTAGATAAAGCTGAACTTCTGGATAAAAACACCAAAGTCATTGGGGTTGCCAAAGATGAGTTCAGTCAGGATGAATTTAGAGAACTCGTCATCCTTGCGTTAAAAACCTTCGTAAAAGAAGCCCTCTGCGAAGAGACTGTCCAACGCTTCTTGTCCCGCTGCCATTATGTTGGCACTAATTTCACTGAATCTGCAGGCTACAGCGCCTTCCATGAATTGCTCAAACCAGAAGAGCGCGTCATGGTGAGTTATTTTGCCACCCCTCCTGCGATTTTTGGCGATATCTGCCGCTGTTTACACGAACAAAACCTTATCCATAGCGATTCTCGCGTGGTACTCGAAAAGCCCATTGGCTCTGACCTTGCATCTTCCCGCGTGATTAACGATCAAGTTTCTGCCTACTTCAAAGAAAACCAAGTTTATCGTATCGACCATTACTTAGGTAAAGAGACAGTCCAAAACCTGATTGCGCTGCGTTTCGCTAACTCGTTATTCGCGTCTAAGTGGGACAACCGGACCATTGACCATGTCCAGATCACCGTTGCTGAAGAAGTGGGTATCGAAGGCCGTTGGGGTTACTTCGACAAAGCCGGTCAGATGCGCGATATGATCCAAAACCACTTACTGCAAGTGTTGACACTGGTTGCCATGGATCCACCGGTTAACTTAGATGCCGACAGTATTCGCGATGAAAAAGTGAAGGTACTGAAGTCGCTGCGCCCAATCAATGCCGACAATGTGTATGAAAACACTGTCCGTGGTCAGTATAGTGCAGGCTTCCTAAAAGGCAGTCCAGTGCCAGGCTATTTAGAGGAAGAGGGCGCTAACCTTCAGTCCCACACCGAAACCTTTGTGGCGCTGCGTGTCGATATCGACAACTGGCGTTGGGCGGGCGTGCCATTTTATCTGCGTAGCGGTAAACGCATGCCGTTCAAGAGCTCTGAAATTGTGGTGTATTTTAAAAACCCACCCCACAATTTGTATCGCTCAAGCTACCGTAACTTGCCACCTAACAAGTTAACCATCCGTCTGCAACCACATGAAGGGGTTGAGATTCAGATGATGAACAAGGTGCCGGGGCTAGAGCAGAAGCAACGTTTACAAACCACTAAACTCGACTTGAGTTTCTCGGATACCTTTAAAAACGAGCGTATCGCAGATGCTTACGAGCGTCTGTTGCTCGAAGCCATGCTCGGTAACCAAGCACTGTTCGTTCGCCGTGACGAAGTGGAGCAGGCTTGGACTTGGGTGGATGGCATCATCCAATCATGGGAACAAAGTAACGAGAAGCCGAAACCTTATCCTGCGGGCACTTGGGGACCTGTAGCGTCGGTCGCGCTGATCACCAAAGACGGCCGTTCGTGGGATGAATAGGGGACTTCGATGATTAAAGAAACCGTATTTAAATCCTTTGATACACCCGCCGCGCTCGAGCAACAGTTGGCGAATAAGATCGCCAGCCAGTTGCAAGAGGCCGTGGATGCCCGTGGTAAGGCAAGCTTAGTCGTCTCCGGCGGCTCAACACCGCTGAAACTGTTTGAGCTCCTCAGCATGAAATCCATCGATTGGAGTGATGTTTATGTCACGCTCGCCGATGAGCGCTGGGTAGATGTGGAAGACAGTGCATCGAATGAGCGTTTAGTGCGTGAACATTTACTGCAAAACCGTGCGGCCAATGCCAAGTTCCGTGGATTGAAGAATATGTTTTCCACCGCCGAAGCGGGCGCCGATATGACCGCCGAGTCGCTGTCTAATTTCCCGCGTCCCTTCGATGTGGTGGTGCTCGGTATGGGCAACGATGGTCACACTTGCTCATGGTTCCCCTGCAGCGCCGAGTTAAATGATGCCTTGAGCACTCAAGCCCTGTGTGTGGCAACCAATCCCACCACGGCGCCCCATGGCCGGATCACATTATCTAAGAATGCGATCCTCAATAGCAGACAGATTTATCTGCATTTGGTCGGGGAACAGAAATTATCCGTATATCGTCAAGCCTTAGAAAATGATGATGTTAATGCTATGCCCATCAGAGCCGTGTTAGCGCAGCGTAAAACGCCCGTTGACGTGTTCTGGAGCGCTTAAGGAGTCACTCTCATGCACTCAGTCGTTCAATCTGTAACCGACAGAATTATTGCCCGTAGCAAAGCATCTCGTGAAGCGTATTTAGCCGCGTTAAATGATGCTCGTAACCATGGCGTACACCGTAGCTCGTTAAGCTGCGGTAACTTAGCCCACGGTTTTGCTGCTTGTAATCCAGATGACAAAAATTCATTGCGTCAACTGACCAAAGCCAACATCGGGATTATTACCGCATTCAACGACATGTTGTCTGCACACCAACCCTATGAAACCTATCCTGAACTGCTGAAAAATGCCTGTCAGGAAGTGGGCAGTGTTGCACAGGTCGCCGGTGGTGTACCTGCGATGTGTGACGGTGTGACTCAAGGTCAACCCGGGATGGAACTGAGCTTACTGAGTCGTGAAGTGATTGCCATGGCGACGGCGGTGGGCTTATCCCACAACATGTTTGATGGTGCCTTATTACTGGGTATCTGCGACAAAATCGTGCCGGGTTTATTGATTGGCGCCTTAAGTTTTGGCCATTTACCTATGCTGTTTGTGCCTGCAGGGCCAATGAAGTCGGGGATCCCTAACAAGGAAAAAGCCCGTATTCGCCAGCAATTTGCCCAAGGCAAAGTCGATAGAGCGCAGCTGCTTGAAGCCGAAGCGCAGTCTTACCACAGCGCAGGCACTTGTACCTTCTATGGTACGGCTAACTCGAATCAGCTGATGCTTGAAGTGATGGGGCTACAATTACCGGGTTCCTCCTTTGTGAATCCTGACGACCCACTGCGTGAAGCGCTGAATAAAATGGCGGCCAAGCAAGTGTGCCGCTTAACTGAACTGGGTACTCAATACAGCCCAATCGGTGAAGTGGTTAACGAGAAATCCGTGGTGAATGGCATAGTGGCGTTACTTGCTACGGGTGGTTCAACTAACTTGACCATGCACATTGTGGCGGCGGCGCGTGCGGCTGGCATTATCGTGAACTGGGATGATTTTTCTGAATTATCTGACGCGGTTCCATTATTGGCACGTGTTTATCCAAACGGTCATGCGGACATTAACCACTTCCACGCCGCAGGCGGTATGGCTTTCCTTATCAAGGAATTACTCGATGCGGGCCTACTGCACGAGGATGTCAACACAGTTGCAGGTTTTGGTCTACGTCGTTACACCCAAGAGCCCAAATTACTCGATGGCGAGCTGCGCTGGGTAGATGGTCCAACCGTCAGCCTAGATACCGAAGTATTAACGTCTGTCGCTACGCCTTTCCAAAACAACGGTGGCTTAAAACTGCTTAAGGGCAACTTGGGCCGTGCTGTGATTAAAGTGTCAGCCGTGCAAGAAAAGCACCGTGTGGTGGAAGCGCCTGCCGTGGTGATTGACGATCAAAATAAACTCGATGCGCTGTTTAAATCCGGTGCATTAGACCGAGATTGTGTGGTGGTCGTAAAAGGCCAAGGACCGAAAGCGAACGGTATGCCAGAGCTGCACAAGTTAACGCCGCTGTTAGGCTCTCTGCAGGACAAAGGCTTTAAAGTGGCACTTATGACCGACGGTCGTATGTCGGGCGCATCGGGCAAAGTACCAGCAGCGATTCACTTAACGCCAGAGGCTATCGATGGCGGGCTCATTGCCAAAGTGCAAGATGGCGATCTTATTCGTGTCGACGCGCTGACCGGTGAGCTGAGTTTATTGGTCTCGGATGCCGAACTTGCCGCGAGAACCGCCGCAGAAATCGATTTACGCCACTCACGCTATGGAATGGGCCGAGAGTTGTTTGGGGCACTGCGTTCAAACTTAAGCAGTCCAGAAACCGGTGCGCGCAGTACCAGCGCCATTGACGAACTTTATTAATACAAAGGAAGAATACCGCAATGCTTGAGAATAACTGGTCACTACAACCACAAGATATTTTTAAACGCAGCCCTATTGTTCCTGTTATGGTCATTAACAAGATTGAACATGCGGTGCCGTTGGCTAAAGCCTTAGTCGCTGGCGGGATCAGCGTTTTGGAAGTGACATTACGTACTCCATGCGCCCTCGAAGCTATCACTAAGATCGCCCAAGAAGTGCCTGAGGCGCTTGTCGGTGCGGGTACCATTTTAAATGAAGCCCAGCTCGATCAGGCGATTGCCGCCGGCGCACAATTTATTATCACCCCTGGGGCGACGGTTGAGCTGCTTAAAGCCGGTATGCAAGGCCCTGTGCCTTTGATCCCTGGCGTTGCCAGCATCTCTGAAGTGATGACTGGCATGGCGCTCGGTTACACTCACTTTAAATTCTTCCCAGCGGAAGCTTCGGGCGGTGTGGATGCGCTAAAAGCATTCTCTGGCCCATTAGCGGATATCCGTTTCTGCCCAACGGGTGGAATTACGCCAAGCAGCTATAAAGATTACTTAGCGCTGAAAAATGTGGATTGTATCGGCGGCAGCTGGATTGCCCCAACCGATGCGATGGAGCAGGGCGATTGGGCGCGTATCACTCAATTGTGTAAAGATGCGATTGGCGGTCTCTAAGCCGTTTACTTGCAGAACGCACTAAGAATAAAAAACCACCTTGCGGTGGTTTTTTACTGCCTGTTCAGCGCTACATCTCTTTGCTGAGTTCCACGTTGGAGCCCGCCTTGGGGCTAAACAATTGCTGGTATAGTCGTCCGGCAAATTCATCCGTCATGCCAGAAATATAATCCGCCAACACCCTGTGGCTGTTTTGGCCTTGCAGCTCACTGGTGCGCCAACGTTCTTGGGTATTGAGTGGTAATAACCGCTCAGGATCCGAGGCAAACGCCTCAAAGAGCCCCATCACTATCTGTTGGCCCTTGTATTCCAGCATTTGGATCTCGGGTTTACGGATAACGTATTTAAACACTAACTGCTTTAGCACATTGAGCGCATCAGCAAATTCGGGTTCGAGGCTGGCATTAAACCGCAGCAACGGTTCCTCGAAGGCCGGATCGTCGTTGATAATAATGGCGGTGACAAAGCCATTTACTAAGGTGCCGATGGCATCCTTTCGCAGATGATGTTCATGGGAGAAGAGCTTAGTGCCGATATCGGCAAGCTCCTGGCGGATCCAAGGATCGCCACTGTGCTTAAGTGTCGGCGCCACATCCTGTTGCCATTGTGAGGCGGTAACTATGCCCATGACAATCGCATCTTCAAGATCGTGCACGGCGTAGGCGATATCGTCAGCCAGTTCCATAATCGAGCAATCGAAGGATTTAAACTGAGTGCGTAGATGCGGGTAGTTTGGCTGCAGGCTCGGCTGAACGGAGATAAAGCGCGCTCTATCGGCAACGGATAACGGTTCCAGTACCCAATCGAAAATGTCACTATCATCGTCGAATATGCCTTTAACAGGCGGCCATTGTGATGGTTTAAGCTGTCTGTGATTGGTGATTTCAGGATGTGAACCTGGCACAAATAGCAGTGATTGCGGCGCGGGATATTTTAAAATCCCGAGCATAGTACGGCGGCACAGATTCATCCCAAAGGCCTCGGTGTAAGGCTCGAGTTTCGAGAGAATACGAAACGTCTGGCCATTTCCTTCAAAGCCACCGTGGTGGCGCATCATATAGTTGAGCGCGACTTCACCGCCGTGACCAAAGGGTGGATGGCCAATATCATGGGCAAGACAGAGGGATTCGAGTAGGCTCATCGAGCCTAATAAGGGCTTATGCTCGGGATACTTGCGGCTGAGCTGCGCCGCGATGCCGGTGCCGATTTGTGACACTTCGAGTGAATGGGTTAAGCGTGTGCGATAAAAGTCATTCATGCCCACCCCAAGCACTTGGGTTTTGGCCTGTAGGCGGCGAAAGGCGGCGGAGTGGAGGATCCTTGCTCTGTCCCTTTGGAAAGGGCTTCGATGATCATTACGTCTTTGTTTATCTTCGCCATGGCGGCGTTCTTGCCAAACACTTGAGCTCATATGCATTCCTAGCGAGAGTGATACATCATAACATCTTGTTAATTTCGTCCAAATTCAAGGTGAAACTTGGCACAAAGCAATCCATAAAATATTTCACCGACGGATCGGGATTGGCCGCCAGCATGGCTTCGAGACGTTTACGCGCGGTATTAAATTCGGTGTTGCCAGCGCGGTTTTCCTCTAGACATTTAAGGTAAGCGCACAGGGTATCGGCGGATTTGACTATGGCTTTGTAAATCGGATCGGCGTAATCGCTAATAAAAAGGCTGCGATAATCCTCTTTAAATTCATCGGGTACCATATCGAGCATGCGCTGCTCGGCAATGGCCTCAATCTTCTTATACTCGGCTTCGATTTCTTTATTAAAGTACTTTACCGGAGTCGGCAAGTCGCCAGTTAAAATCTCACTGGCATCATGGAAAATCGCTAAACTGGTCGCCTGATGGGCATCGAGCGTGGTGCCAAATTTCTTATTACTGATAATCACGAGGGCATGGGCGACCATGGCAACTTGCAGTGAATGCTCTTGAACGTTTTCGGTGCGCACGTTGTACATTAAGGGCCAGCGCTGGATAAGTTTCATTCGGGCGAGGTGGGCAAATAAATGACTCATAATGCTCCTTTATATGAATGCCGGACCGCATAACACTCAACTCGAGACAAATCGGTGAGAAGCGTGGCTTAAAAATACGGCTTAAAAATACTGCATAAAAAAGTACGGCGATGAAGCTTTAGCCTAACACAGGCAAGGTAGATAAGTGAGTGGAATGATTGAAGAGTTTTTACGCACAGCAAAAATAAAGCGACCCAGAGGATCGCTTTAGTCGAGGTTAACCTAATGGTCATCTTGGCGGTGAGACTAAAACATTATTGCTTGTAGGTCTCGAGGAAATTGCCAAACTCTGTCAATGCTTTAGTCAAATCTTCCTTATAGGGTAAAAATACCACTCTGAGATGATCTGGCTCTGGCCAGTTAAAGGCGCTGCCGTGCACGAGGAGGATTTTTTTATCCCTGAGCAAATCGAGTACTAAGCGCTCATCATCCCTGAGGTTGAACTTCTTCATGTCCAGTTTGGGGAAGGCGTACAGTGCACCCTTGGGCTTTTTCACGCTCACACCGGGAATTTGGTTCAATAACTCATAACAGGTATCGCGCTGCACGGTTAAGCGCCCGCTCGGTAAAATCAGCTCATTAATGCTTTGGTAACCGCCGAGCGCGGTTTGAATCGCGTGTTGATTTGGCACGTTGGCACACAGGCGCATCGAGGAGAGCATCTCTAAACCTTCGATATAACTCTTGGCGGCCTTAAGATTGCCAGACAACATCATCCAACCGACACGAAAGCCCGCTGCGCGATAGGCTTTTGATAGTCCATTAAAGGTCACGGTTAAGATATCGTCAGAGAGGCTCGCGGCCGGAATATGTTTGGCCTCGTCGTATAAAATCTTATCGTAGATTTCATCAGCAAATAAAATCAGGTTGTGCTCGCGGCAGAGCTCGATAACTTGCAGCAGTAATTCTTTGCTGTAAACAGCGCCCGTTGGGTTATTTGGGTTAATCAACACAATACCACGGGTACGAGACGAAATTTTGCTCTTAATATCATCAAGATCCGGGAACCAATCCGCCTCTTCATCACAGCGGTAATGTACCGCTTTACCGCCGGCTAAATTCGCCGCCGCGGTCCATAGCGGATAGTCGGGCGAGGGGATCAGCACTTCATCATCGGTGTTTAATAAGCCCTGCATGGCCATCATAATCAGCTCTGACACACCATTACCGATATAGACATCTTCGATATCGACGCCTTTAATGCCCTGCGCTTGATAATGCTGCACAATCGCCTTGCGGGCAGAGAATAATCCTTTCGACTCACAGTAGCCTTGGGCGCTGGGAAGATTGAGGATCACATCGCGCACAATTTCTTCCGGCGCTTCAAAACCGAAGGGGGCAGGGTTACCAATGTTGAGTTTGAGGATGCGGTGTCCCTCGTCTTCTAAACGTCTGGCTTCCTTGTGCACTGGGCCGCGGATGTCGTAGCAAACAGTATCCAACTTGTTGGACTTGATGATAGGGCGCATTTACACCTCGAAACATGCAGTTAATTTAGGCTTAAGTTTGTGCACCATAACGAAATTATTGGGCTTAAGGAAGGGGGCTTGAGCACAAATAACAAGTTTTTTTCATCAAACTCGCCAGTTAAATATGCTTTAACCAAGCTTTAAATAAATTAAAACAAGTTTTAAATGCTGAATGCATGCAAAGTATCAAACTAATTCACTGTTGGTTTTGGTGGGGTCAGCCTTTGCGACTATCAAGTGGCTTGTTTGAGCCTGTGGCCGCATTTTTTGAAACTGAAAATCCATTCAGCGGTTAAATGTTAATAAAATTGTTAATCAGTTTTTGCTTAACCGCTGATTTACTAGTGGTGATTTTAGTTAATGCGGTTTTATCGGGTGTTCAGCGATTTTTTGATATTTAGGCAGATTAACTGAATGCTTATTAAGCATTTAAGGTCAAATAAAGATTTCGTTGTGCGGGTTTAAAGTTATTTAAAATCATGCACATATATCAATGCTTATTTCAGTATTAAAAATTATTTATGGTTAGCATAAATTTATGGTTGACTCGATATTCGATGCGCTTTATTTTCTGCGCGATGTTTTTGGCAAGGCACCTAAGATAACAAGCTTTTAGCAGGTTTTATCAGCGGAGTTAGTCATCATGAAGCAGCAATATTGGCGTCCGTTATCGAGGTGATTTCAGGCGCTGTTCTAAAAACTTTTGCCTTTAGGCAACTTATTTAGAGGACCTAAGTGCATGTCTGAACCGACAGCGTTAAGTCTTATTCCACCTCTGGTGGTATTGGTGTTGGCCATTTGGTTACGCCGCCCCATTCTTTCTCTGATCATTGGTGCGGTAACTGGTTTTCTGTTACTCGATCCGTCGCAAGTCTTAAATAATTTCGCCAGCACTTCATTAAAAGTCATGGCCGATGAAACCATCGGTTGGTTGATTTTAGTGTGTGGTTGTTTTGGTGCGTTAATTGCCCTGTTAGTGCGTACTGGTGGTGCACTGGCGTTTGGTCGAAACGCACTGAAATTTGCTAAAGGCCCTAAATCCTCTCTGTTTATGACCTTTATTCTCGGGATTGTGATTTTTATCGATGACTATTTGAACGCGTTAACCGTGGGTGAAACCATGAAGCGTGTGACCGATAAGTTTAAAGTGTCCCGTGAAATGCTGGCCTATGTGGTTGACTCTACCGCAGCACCAGTGTGCGTGCTCGTGCCATTATCCACCTGGGCAGTATTCTTTGGTGGCTTGCTGGTCGATAACGGTGTGGCGGCTGAAGGTCAGGGCATTAGCGTATATATGCAGGCGATCCCCTACATGCTTTACGCTTGGTTAGCCGTAGCCATGGTGTTACTGGTGGTGTTAGGTGTTGTGCCTGCCATTGGTCCGATGAAAAAAGCCCAGCTGCGCGCCGCCCAAGGTGAACCTGCTGAGGCGCAAGTCGATTTAGACCAGGTACAAACCTCTGACGAATACGCGATTGCTGCGATTGAAGAAGAGTTTAAGCATGCCGACAATCAGGGCAAGCTGCACAACTTCTTGGTGCCTATTCTGCTACTGGTTGCCTTTACCGTTTATTTTGATATCGACGTGTGGAAGGGCTTGTTAGCGACATTAGTTATCACGCTGCCTTACTATGCGGTGCAGCGTTTAATGCCACTGTCAGAGATGATGGATCAGATGATCGATGGTTTTAAGAGCATGTTGCCCGCCATTGGTACCGTGATCGCCGCATTCGTGTTTAAGGATGTGTGTGATGCGCTGCTGCTGCCACAATATGTGATTGAATCATTGAGCCCATTCATGACGCCTAAGATGTTGCCAGCGGTAGTATTCCTCTCTATGGCTATTCTTGCCTTTGCGACGGGTTCAAGCTGGGGTATTTTTGCGGTGACCATTCCAATTGTGATGCCACTGGCGCAATCGGTTGGTGCGGATATTCCACTGGTGATTGGTGCGCTGCTGTCGGCATCATCATTTGGTAGCCAAGCGTGTTTCTACTCAGATTCAACCGTATTGGCCGCACAAGGCTCTGGTTGTAACTTAGTGAGCCATGCGGTGACTCAGTTACCCTATGCGTTAATTGCCGCTGTGATTGCGTTCTTTGGCTTTATCTTGATTGCCTAAGCTGCGATGCAGTAAATATAAAAAACCAGCTACGGCTGGTTTTTTTATTGCCAACCGTTTATTGCGAAGGTTTATTGAGCGTGTTGACTGGCTCGCGCCACTAAAGAACTCTTCGCTCTTTACTTCGATACCCAATTTCATGTGATAACAGTTCGCTGCAAACCGTTAGAATTATCAAATTCGAGGCAATAAAAAAGCCAGTGCAGGCACTGGCTTTTTTATCTGGGAGTAGGAAGGGCGATTATACGCGCTTCTTGAATTCGCCAGTACGAGTGTCGATTTCAATCTTGTCGCCAACTTTAACGAAGTCAGCCACGCTGATTGTACCGCCGCCAGTGATAGTTGCTGGCTTCATTACTTTACCTGAAGTATCGCCACGAGCAGATGGCTCAGTGTAGATCACTTCACGTACGATAGTGGTTGGCATTTCAACAGAAATTGCTTTGCCTTCGTAGAAAGTCACTTGGCAAGTTTCTTCCATACCGTCAACGATGTAAGCCGCTGCATCACCTAAGTTCTCAGCTTCTACGTCGTATTGGTTGTATTCTGCATCCATGAACACGTACATAGGATCAGCAAAGTAAGAATAAGTACAATCCAGACGATCTAGGATAATATCGTCAATCTTATCTTCACCTTTGAAAGTGGTTTCAGTACCAGAGTTAAGCAGTAAGTTTTTCAGCTTTAACTTAACGATGGCAGCGTTACGGCCAGAACGAGTTGTTTCTGTTTTCTGTACAACCCATGGGCTGCCTTCAAACATGATCACGTTACCAGGACGGACTTCATGAGCAGTTTTCATTACACAATTTCCTATATGTCGATTTTCTATTTCAGCGCAGCATCTTAGCTTTTTTTGACGAATTGGACTAGCCGAGTCGCAAGATCTGCAGCATTTATTGCGTCAATTGGCCAATCTTTAGCATGTTGCAAGAGTGGCAAACGGACAGGATTTAGGTTTTGCCAGTGAGTTTTCACGGCAGATTGCTCGCCTTGGTTAAATGCAACATTCAATTTAGACCAAGTGTCGGCAATATCAGGGGGCAGATTATCGCAGTAAAGTTGGATAAAAGCTCCTAATTTTATTAGATGATAATCATCTTCTTGCGGATAAATATGCCAAATAAAGGGTTTAGCTGCCCATTGCGCCCTCAAGAAGCTGTCTTCACCGCGGACAATATTAAAGTCGCAGCTCCACAGTAGGCGGTCGAACCCTTGTTGGTCTGTCATCGGCAAGATATGCAGAGTCAAATGACCTAGCTTAATTTGCTGTCCGGGGCTGAGCGCCTCAACCTTGCAGGGTAATAAGTGTTGTAAGCTGTTTAAGCTGCGTCCCTTGGGAATAAGCGCATGAATTTTGGCATCGCTTGTTGCACTGGCTTGCCAGAGCTCACACAAGGCCGGTAGAGAATCAGTTTCATAGCTAAAGACACTGTAGACAGTATCTTGCGCTTGAATATCCTTAAGACCAAGGCGCTCAAATAATTGCAGTTTATTGGTGCTATCCAGTTGCCATCTATCGCGTTCAGCAAATAGCTCACGCTCACAGATGAGTCCACCCGTCTTTGGGGTAAAACCCGGGAAAAAGAAATACTTTTTGATGCCACTTGCCTGCATTGAGGGTAACCCATGGCAGTCATCGACCCAGTCTTCTGCGCTTAAATATTCTAAATTCAGCCATACAGGCACCGCTTGCGGTGTGGTGCTGTGCAGCGTGATGAGTTGTTGTTTGACCTCGTCAGGCAGTTCGCAGGCAAAGGCTTCAATTAATACGGTGCCAGGCACAAATGCCACGGGCAGGGGCGTTGTCCAATGATTGATGGTGACGCCATGAAAGACTTGGCTGCTTTGGTTTGGATCAAGGCTCGGTAAAATATGCGAGAAGCTGTTTAAGTCATCGACCCAGAGTGTAATGGGGAGTTGATATTCATTGACCAGCTGTTTGGCTAAGCGCCAAGTGACGCCGATATCGCCGTAATTATCGACGACGCAGCAAAAGATGTCCCAGTGGGGGGCGGTGGTTGCCATTGAGTGTATCGCTTTCATTAATCGGGAGAGCACACATAAAAAAAGCGGCGTTTCGGCCGCTTTTTTTACGGAACTGAGCTTAGTCTTCGAACTCGGCTAAGCACATTTCTTCGTAGATTTGCTTAACCCAAGCATCCACACGCTCTTCAGTCAGCTCTGGTTGACGGTCTTCGTCAATCCCTAAACCGATGAAGTGGTCATCATCGACTAAGCCTTTTGACGCTTCGAAGTTATAACCTGCCGTTGGCCAGTGACCGATGATGATACCGCCACGTGCTTGAACGATATCGCCCACCATGCCCATGGCATCGAGGAAGTATTCTGCGTAGTCTTCTTGGTCACCACAACCGAAGATAGCAACCAGTTTGTCTGTAAAATCAATCTGTTCTAATTCAGGGAAAAAGTCATCCCAGTCGCACTGTGCTTCACCGTAATACCAGGTTGGGATGCCGAACAGCAGCAGGTCGTATTCTGCGATCTGTTCTTTGGTGCTCTTGGCGATATCTTTCACCTCAACCATTTTCTTACCCAGTTTCTTCTGGATCATCTTGGCGACAGCTTCGGTGTTGCCTGTGTCGCTACCGAAAAAAAGACCTACAGTTGCCATTGTCTATCCTTTATGTCTAGTTCACTTATACGTTAATCTTGCTGCTATCGATTGCTCAGCATTCAATTTTTTGCTGAAGAATTAATTCGATTAACTGGCTTCGGCTGATGTTACTGGCCAATGCCTGCTCATTCAAGGCGTCATATAAATCTTGTGACACCTTTAACTCTATTCGCTTTAATCCTTTGGCTTTATCCCGCTGGATCTGGTTGCGCTTATTGACCTTAAGTTGCTGGCTACGGGACAAAGGATTGCTACGTGGGCGGCCCCGGCGCTTTTCATTGGCAAAAAGGTCAATGGTTGTTCTATCTGTTGCTTCTTTTGCCATGTTCTTATTGTTTAACCGATGCCTGAACCTTCCCAGGACATCTGGATAATACCTTTTGCAATAAACCCGGCGCAGCCGAGAAATAACACTAACCACACAATAAATCGACCAAATTTCGGCACATTACCTTGTTTAAGCACATCGTGGATGGCCATGCCGATAAAGAAAAATATCGCGGCAAAAAACAGGTTCAGGCCAATGGTTTCAATTTGTTCCATGTACTGAGATAACATACTTTCTTAGTCCTCTAGAGTCTTCTAAGGCTAAAAGAGGCGCGAATATATCATATCAGCAGGGTGTCGGCTATATGATTTAGGTCGAGAATCATTGTCATTTACACTGAGTGTTTGTCAATAAATTCAGACACAATACGATTAAACACCGCTGGTTTTTGAGCATGTAGCCAATGGCCACAACCTTCTAATGTTTTGGCCTGCGCCGCGGGAAATTGACGCATGATCTCGTCGCGATGTTCTGCGGTCACATAATTGGAGTCACCACCACGGATAAAAAGGCTCGGTCCGTTATAGACTTGCTGCGATTTGTGGTTTTCATTAGGCCAACCAATGATGTTGGGATAACAGCTTTTTAAGCCAGTCAGGTTCATCTTCCAACGAAAGCCGGTGTCGGTGCGCTGGAGGTTTTTGAGTAAAAACTGCGCGGTCGGTTCATCGATGCCACCCGCTAATAAATGCGATAACGCAAAGCGGCGGTCGGTGTGGCCTTCAAGTGGCAAACTTTCGAGTGCCGCAAATACCGCATCATGGCGCGGCTGGTAAGCAACTGGGGCAATATCGGCGGCTACCATGCTGATGATGCGTTCTGGATAGGCAAGCGCGGTTGCCATGGCGATTTTACCGCCCATGGAATGGCCAACAATGTGTACACGCTCAAGCTCAAGTTCATCTAACAATGCCACCATGGCCTCGGCTAAGCTTGGGTAATCCATCTCCTGCCAATGTTCACTCAAACCGTGATTAGGCACATCAACGCGGATAACCTGATGATTTGCTTCGAGGACTTGTCCTAGCCCCTTAAGATTATCTAAATTGCCAAAGAGTCCGTGGATAAGGAGGACTGCTTCTCCTTGACCTGTGGATGCAAAATTCATGAAATCGCCTGTGCTGTGGTACATAAAGTGCTGCGGATTGTGCCCCTAATGGGTTAAGTTTGACAAGTCTTGAGGCAATTTTGAGGCACAGTGCGCCGAACTTGCTGGCTTTTTCAGCGATTAACCCGCTTGTGCTAATTTGATGTGCGATTTCACGCATTTTTAGATTAATGATGCTTTATCAGATTGATAGAGATAGATACACTGGGGCAACGATCGCACAGATCCTTTGCGAGGATCGCCTGTGGTGCACTTTTTCGGTTAAGCCTATCGAATAACAAAGGATAATAAGGTTATGAAATACATCGAAGTGGATGAAGAGCTCTATCGTCATATTGCCAGCAAAACGGAACGTATTGGTGAGAGCGCCTCTGACATTCTCCGTCGATTACTCGGCCTGTCCGTCGATGCGGTTGAACAAACGCAGCCACAGGCCATTAGCCAACCGAGTTTAGAAGCAACGACGCCTGAACCACAGATTGCGTCTCAGGTAGAAACCTTAGTCTCTGCGCCCGATTTCAATCAATTGGTGGATGAGCATAAGTTAGAGCAGCAAAAAGGCGCCGTGGGTCGTTTCTTATTCTTGCTCGAGAGTTTATACCAACAGAGCCAAGCGCAATTCTCGCAAATTTTACAGATCCAAGGTCGCGATCGACTCTATTTTGCGCGTTCACGGGAAGAGTTACTCAAGGCCAGTGCTACTGCTAATCCTAAGGAAATCGGTAACACCGGATTTTGGGTCACGACCAACAATAACACCGCCAAAAAACGGGCCATTTTAGTCGAAGCCTTAATGCAATTTGGCTGCGATGCCCAAATCGCCAACGGCATTGCCGAACGCGTATAACGCCTTTATCGACGCCGCAATGATGCGGCGTTTCCATTTAATTAACCGATTTTCCAGTAGGAGAGGATCAGGTGGCAATACATCAACGGGCAGGACAAACCGCGAGTCAGACGGATCTGGTGAATATTCCAAAGCTGATGAGCCATTATTACAGCATCAAACCTAATGTGGATGCTGCCGAGCAACGTGTGACGTTCGGGACCTCGGGTCACCGCGGAACCGCATTTCAAGCAAGTTTTAACCAAGACCATATTTGGGCTATTACCCAGGCCGTGGTGGATTATCGCCAATCGGTGAATATCGACGGCCCGCTATTTTTAGGTATCGATACCCACGCCTTATCTTATGCGGCTTACGTGTCGGCGATTGAAGTGTTAGCGGCCAATAAGGTGACTGTGCATATTCAGCAAAATGATGGCTTTACCCCCACACCTGTGGTGTCCCATGCCATTATTTGCTCTAATCGTGAAGCGGCGCTGAGTGGCGCCGCGTTAAGTGATGGTTTGATTATTACGCCATCCCATAATCCACCGCAGGATGGTGGCATCAAGTACAATCCTCCCCATGGCGGCCCAGCCGAAGGCAATATCACCGCTTGGATTGAATCCCGTGCTAATGATTACCTGCGCGCAGGGCTTAAGGGCGTTAATAAGCTGGCTTATGCCGATGCGTTAACTTCGGGTTATGTGCATGCCATTGATTTGATCACGCCCTATGTCGCGGATTTAGTCAATGTGGTCGATATGCACGCTATCGCTAAGGCTAAGCTGAAATTGGGCGTTGACCCATTAGGCGGCTCGGGTATTCATTATTGGACGCCGATTGCCAAGCACTATGGCATCGATATCACCTTAGTTAACGATAAGGTCGACCCAAGCTTTAGCTTTATGTCGCTCGATAAAGACGGCAAGATCCGCATGGATTGTTCTTCTCCCTATGCGATGGCAGGCTTACTGGCCCATAAAGAATCCTTCGATTTATGCGTCGGTAACGATCCTGACTACGACAGACACGGTATCGTGTGTCCGGGAACAGGGCTGATGGACCCCAACCACTATTTAGCGGTAGCCATTGATTATCTGCTGACCCACAGACCTGAATGGAGCGAGCAGTTAGCCATCGGCAAGACGCTGGTATCGAGCGCGCTTATCGATAAAATCTGCGCCTTCCATGGCAAAAAATTACTCGAAGTCCCGGTAGGCTTTAAGTGGTTCGTCGATGGATTAGCCGAGGCAACCATTGCATTTGGTGGTGAGGAGAGTGCTGGCGCGGCGTTCCTGCGCCGTGATGGCACGACTTGGTGTACCGACAAAGACGGTTTTATTCTGGTACTGCTAGCGGCCGAAATGCTCGCGGTTACTGGCAAGACGCCGGGGCAACGCCATCAAGAATTAGTGGCGCAATTCGGTCAAAGCTTCTACAAGCGTATCGACAGCCCGATTAGTCTTGAGAACAAAGCCAAATTTGCCAAGCTTAATGCCGAGACCTTGAACGCTACTATGCTGGCGGGTGAGAAGATTGATGCCGTATTGACCCACGCCCCTGGTAACAATGCCTCGATAGGTGGCATTAAAGTGACGACGGCCAATGGTTGGTTCGCGGCGCGGCCGTCGGGCACTGAGGCGTTATTTAAGATTTATGGTGAGAGCTTTATCAGTGAGCAGCATCTTGCCGATATCATCAAGGACGCACAGGCCTTGATTGATAAGGCGCTTAGCGCCTGACCTAGCAGTTAAGCATTGATTTTACCGATAAAAAACGCACTCATGGAAATCCTATGAGTGCGTTTTTATTTGCAGCGATGAGAAGTCAAGCCGCTCACGCAGATGCTAAATGGTGATGATCAATACTCGAGATGGCAACTTGGTAAGTTGTTCTTATCGATATAGTTTTGATGATATTCCTCTGCCACATGGAATTGCTGCAAAGGTACAATTTCAGTCACAATGTGGCGTAATCCCCAGCGGCCCGAGCGGGCAAAGGCCAGTTTAGAAGCTTCGGCCGTCGCTTTTTGCTCACGGTCATGGAAGAAAATGGTACTGCGGTACTGAGTGCCAATATCGCCACCCTGCATATTGAGCGTGGTGGGGTTGTGGTTCTTCCAAAACACATCCAGTAATTCGTCGTAGCTGACAATCGCAGGGTCAAATTCCACTTGCACGACTTCAGCATGGCCTGTCTTACCTTTTTTGACTTCCTCATAGGTGGTCGCTTCGTTATTACCACCCATATAGCCGCAGGTCGCGTTGGTCACGCCGTTGACTTGTCTAAAGAAATACTCCACGCCCCAAAAACAGCCGGCACCGAAAGTTGCTAACGCCATGATAAATCCTGATAGAAGTCTAGATGGCTAAGGATTGTGATAAAACTCATCCCTAAAAGCAAGTGTGTCGACAAAATTAATCCTATGTCGACCAAATGCGGCTAAGATGCTGTGGTTTTGCCGCGAAATGCGCTTGTTTGACCAGAATGACAGAGTAACGGCCCAAAAACTTGTGTTAGTATGGATGCGCTTTTTAAGGCGGGTAGCGATAAGTGCCATGAAACAGGCAGTTATTGCCATCACTCCCGTCTTTAACACGCTATTATAAGGAGAATTCTGTGTTACAAGTTCTGTTAGATTCGAAGGATTTTCTCGCGCTGACCCTCGCCAATCCTGAAACACTCGGGGATGAGTTTAGTTTCACCTTAGGGGAACATACTCGAGTCGAAGTGTGGGACACAGGTGTGATCGTCTTTGAGCCAGCACAAGCCCAAGGTAAGGATGTCATTCTCTCCTGCGGTGTCCACGGTAATGAAACCGCACCCATCGAACTCTGCAATACCTTAATCAAACAGCTTCTCCAACAAAAAATCATCGCCAAACAACGCACGCTCTTTCTTATTGGTAACCCTTTAGCGATTAATAACGGGACTCGCATTATCGACGAGAACATGAATCGTCTCTTTAGTGGCGAGCATTCAAACCCACCGGGATTAGTGAATCCTGAGCGGGTGCGGGCAAAAAAATTAGAAGCCTATGTCGACCGCTTCTTTAAGGGCGCAGCTGCAGGGCGCCAGCGTATTCACTACGATTTACACACGGCGATGCGGGCGTCAAAACACGAAAAGTTTGCGATTTATCCCTATCGTCCCGGCCGTGCTTACAGCGCCGAGCAAATCATGTTTTTAGCCGCCAGTGGCGTCGATACTGTGTTATTTCACCATGAGCCGACAACCACCTTTAGCTATTTTTCCTCCGAGCAGTATGGCGCCGATGCCTTTACCATTGAATTAGGTAAGGTGTATCCCATGGGGCAAAACGATATGACGCGTTTTATTGCCGCCCAAGAGATGTTTATGCGCCTTATCACAGACAAACCCTTAGCGCTTGAGCCATTCTCAGCGGATAAGGTGAATCTGTATCAAGTGTGTCGGGTGATTAACAAACATTTTGATGATTTTGAATTTACCTTCGCGACCGATGTCGAAAACTTCCGATCGTTCCCGAAAGGCTTTGTATTGGCCCGAGAGGGTGGGCAGGAAATTAAAGTCGAACAGGAATTTGAAGCGATTGTCTTCCCCAATGCTAAGGTGCCCATCGGTAATCGCACTGTGATTTGCCTGATCCCTTCAGTCGCGCCAGATGTTCGCTAGTTTTGTAAAGCATTATATACATGCCCACAGGGGATTAGTTGTCGTTTGAACTGTGCCAACGGTTGATAGGTAGTTTACGTTAACGTAATGTTCATCCGGCATATTCGTATAAATTAGGCGTTGTGGATTTTCCATGGCGTAACGAGATAACAAGAGCACAATATGAGCAAAGCAACACTCAACACTGATACAGTGCACCGTGTCGGCTTCTTGGATAAGGCATCGCTTCACATTCCTATCCTTCGAATTCTACAAGCAGACGGCACTACCTATGAAACCGCGGTTTTGCCTGTAATAGATGAAGCCTTAGCCACCAAAATTTACGATACTTGCGTATTTACGCGGGTACTCGACGAACGTATGTTAGGCGCACAGCGTCAGGGACGGATCAGCTTCTATATGACCTGTACGGGTGAAGAAGCGGCGATCGTCGGCAGTGTCGCGGCGCTTGATCAAGAAGACGTGATCCTCGCGCAATATCGTGAACATGCGGCGCTACGCTACCGTGGTTTTACGACTGAACAGTTTATGAACCAAATGTTCAGCAATGAGAAGGACTTAGGTAAAGGTCGCCAAATGCCAATTCATTACGGCTGCGCGGCGTTAAACTATCAAACCATTTCATCGCCACTGGCCACGCAAATCCCGCAAGCGACAGGTGTCGGTTATAGCCTGAAAATGCAGGGCAAACGTAATGTCGCCGTCTGTTATTTCGGAGAAGGCGCTGCCTCTGAAGGCGACTTCCACGCCGGCTTGAATATGGCTGCGGTGTTAAAATGCCCCGTGATTTTCTTCTGCCGTAACAATGGTTATGCGATTTCCACCCCAACTGAAGAACAGTTTGCTGGTAACGGTATCGCTAGCCGCGGTGTGGGTTACGGTATGCACACCATTCGTGTCGACGGGAACGATATGCTGGCGGTGTTAGCGGCGACGCAACAGGCGCGTGCCTATGCGATTGAGCACAATGCTCCCGTGTTGATTGAAGCCATGACGTATCGCCTTGGCGCGCACTCATCTTCTGACGATCCTTCTGGCTATCGCTCCAAAGAAGAAGAGGCGAAGTGGCAGCAACACGATCCAGTCAAACGCTTCAAGTTATGGTTGATCAACAAAGGCTGGTTGGCCGAGGCCGATGATGCCCTGCGTTACGAAAAGTACCGTGAAGAAGTGTTAGCCGCCGTTAAAGTCGCTGAAAAATTACCTATCCCTATGCTGGATGAGATCATTGAAGATGTGTACGACAAGCCAACACCAGCGCTGAAAAAGCAGCTGAGTGAACTTAAAGAACACATCAAGAAATATCCGCAATCCTATCCCAAAAGTGCAGGGAGGCTATAAGCCGTGGCAGAAATGAATATGTTACAGGCCGTCAATGAGGCCTTGTCTATCGCCATGCAATCTGACGAGCGCATGGTGGTATTTGGTGAAGACGTTGGCCACTTTGGTGGTGTGTTTCGCGCAACCTCAGGTTTACAGGAAAAGTTTGGTCGCAGCCGTTGCTTTAACACGCCGCTGACAGAACAAGGCATCGCGGGTTTTGCCAACGGTTTAGCCTCTAATGGTATGACCGCCGTGGCGGAAATCCAGTTCGCCGATTACATCTTTCCAGCGTTCGATCAAATAGTGAACGAGTCTGCTAAATTCCGTTACCGCAGCGGTAATGAATTTAATGTGGGAAGCCTAGTGTTCCGTACACCTTATGGTGGCGGTATTGCGGGCGGCCATTATCATTCACAATCGCCAGAAGCTTATTTTACCCAAACGCCAGGCTTAAAAGTGGTTGTGCCACGTAATCCAGAGCAGGCCAAGGGCTTATTATTAGCCTCTATTCGCGATAAAAACCCTGTGGTGTTCTTTGAGCCAAAGCGTTTATACCGTGCTTCAGTGGGTGAAGTCCCTGCGGGCGATTATGAAATCGAGCTGGGTAAAGCCGAAGTGGTGCGTGAAGGGAAAGACATCACCTTAGTGGCGTGGGGCGCACAGATGGAAATCATCGAAAAAGCGGCCGACATGGCGGCAAAAGAGGGGATTTCCTGCGAAATTATCGACCTACGTACACTCGCGCCTTGGGATGTAGATACAGTTGCAGATTCTGTGAAGAAGACCGGCCGCTTACTGATCAACCACGAAGCGCCATTGACGGGTGGTTTTGCCGGTGAAATCGCCGCGACGATTCAGCAAGAGTGTTTCTTGTATTTAGAATCACCCATCAGCCGTGTATGTGGTCTAGATACCCCATATCCACTGGTCCACGAAAAAGAATATATGCCCGATGCGCTCAAAACCTTTGAAGCCATTAAGGCATCGGTGAATTTCTAGGAGTCCGGTATGATTAAAGATTTTATTTTGCCGGACATTGGTGAAGGCGTTGTCGAGTGTGAACTCGTCGAGTGGTTGGTGCAAGAGGGCGATACGATTGCTGAAGATCAGCCCATCGCCGATGTGATGACCGACAAAGCCTTAGTGCAAATTCCAGCGCCTTTTGCGGGAGTCGTGACCAAGCTGTATTACGCCAAAGGCGATATCGCTAAGGTGCATGCGCCGCTTTATGCTGTGCAGATTGAGTCCGACGAAGTCGCACCTGTTGCTGCGTCTCAGCCTGAAGCACACACAGCGACGCAAACACCTGCAAGCCAATCCAGCGCGGCGGGTACGAGCGTAGAAGAGTTTCTGCTACCCGATATTGGCGAAGGTATTGTTGAGTGTGAACTGGTCGAATGGCTAGTCCAAGAAGGCGATACTGTGGTGGAAGACCAACCCATCGCCGATGTGATGACAGATAAAGCCCTAGTGCAAATCCCTGCTATCAAAGCGGGTAAAATTGTCAAATTGCACTATCGTAAGGGCCAGTTAGCTAAGGTACATGCGCCATTATTTGCGATCGAGGTTGAAGGTGGCGTTAGTGCGCCAGTCAGCCATGTACAAGAAGCCAGCGCCACCGCTGCGAATACCGCAGCACCAGCCGCTTGCGCGGCGGTGTCCTCGGAGCCTGCTCGCCAAGGTAAAGCCTTAGCCAGCCCAGCCGTTCGCCGTATGGCACGTGCCTTAGATATCGATTTAAGTCGCGTCCCTGGTAGCGGCAAACATGGCCGTGTGTATAAGGAAGACATTACTCGCTTCCAAGCGCAAGGCGGCGCTGTGCCTGCCGTTGCGTCAGTGGTTGCTGCCCCAACTGTGGCTCAATCGACCGTTTCTACAGCAGTGGCAAGCGCTGCACGGGGTGACATTATTGAGCCTATCCGTGGCGTGAAAGCCGTGATGGCAAAAATGATGGTGGAATCGGTATCCACCATTCCACACTTCACCTATTGCGAAGAGTTTGATTTGACAGACTTAGTCGCTCTGCGTGAAAGCATGAAGGCCAAGTATTCCACCGACGAAGTTAAGCTGACCATGATGCCATTCTTTATGAAGGCCATGTCGTTAGCCTTAACGCAGTTCCCTGTACTTAACAGCCAAGTGAATGCTGATTGTACGGAAATCACCTACAAGGCGCGTCATAACATAGGTATGGCGGTCGACTCTAAGGTGGGATTATTGGTACCAAACGTGAAGGATGTACAAGATAAGAGCATCCTTGAGGTCGCGGCCGAAATCACCCGCTTAACCAATGCCGCCCGTAGCGGCCGTGTTGCGCCGGCGGATCTTAAAGAAGGCACGATTTCGATTTCGAATATTGGCGCCTTAGGTGGCACAGTCGCAACGCCTATAATCAATAAGCCGGAAGTCGCGATTGTCGCATTAGGTAAGTTACAAATCTTGCCGCGCTTCAATGCGAAAGGTGAAGTCGAAGCGCGTCAGATCATGCAAGTGAGTTGGTCTGGGGATCACCGCGTTATCGATGGTGGCACCATTGCTCGTTTCTGCAACCTTTGGAAACAATACCTTGAGCAGCCGCAGGATATGCTATTAGCCATGCGCTAATCGGCTGTCAGCCAATACTTACAGCCAATCCAGCAAATAAGGACGCAATTTAGCGTCCTTTTTTATTCGCAGGCCATAAATGGGTTAATCTTTTGATCCCAATTACGTATAATTCACGAACGTTGTTATCCTGATGGATTTGTTATGAGCCCCAGCCCATTTGCCCCAACAATCGAAACTATTGATTATCCGTTTCCGCCTAAGCCAATTCCTCTGTCCGATGCCGAAAAGGCGGACTACAAGGCACGTATCAAGCAGCTGCTGATTGAAAAAGATGCGGTTTTGGTTGCCCATTATTATACCGACCCTGAAATTCAAGCTCTGGCCGAAGAAACCGGCGGTTGTGTTTCTGACTCGCTTGAAATGGCGCGCTTTGGCCGCGATCATCCCGCTAAGACGTTAATTGTCGCTGGGGTGAAATTTATGGGGGAAACTGCCAAAATCTTAAGCCCAGAAAAAACCATTCTGATGCCGACCTTGGAGGCGACCTGTTCATTGGACTTAGGTTGCCCCATCGATAAATTCAGCGCCTTCTGTGATGCGCATCCTGATCATACCGTGGTCGTTTATGCCAACACTTCGGCGGCGGTAAAAGCCCGTGCCGATTGGGTGGTCACCTCAAGTATTGCCCTTGAAATCGTTGAGCATTTAGACAGCGAAGGCAAAAAAATCATTTGGGGCCCAGACCGTCATTTAGGCAGTTATATTGCCAAACAAACGGGCGCCGAGATGTTGATGTGGCAGGGCGACTGTATCGTTCACGATGAGTTTAAGGCTAATGCGCTGCGTGATTTAAAGCGTGTTTACCCCGACGCGGCGATTCTAGTACACCCAGAGTCACCCGCGAGTGTGGTGGCGATGGCGGATGCTGTCGGCTCCACCAGCCAGTTGATTAAAGCTGCGCAAACCATGGCTAATGAGCGTTTTATTGTGGCGACCGATCGCGGTATTTTCTACAAAATGCAACAAGCGGCGCCGGGTAAAACACTGATTGAAGCGCCTACTGGCGGTAATGGTGCCACCTGTAAGAGCTGTGCTCACTGTCCTTGGATGGCGATGAACGGCTTAAAGGCGATTGAAGCGTCATTAAGTGACAGCGACAAAACGACTCACGAAATCTTTGTCGATGAAGATTTACGCGTGAAAGCCTTAATCCCGCTGACCCGCATGCTTGACTTCGCTAAAACACTGAATATGAAAGTGAAAGGCAACGCTTAATCAAGCGTCCATAACACTCACGAAAAATGAAATCCCTGCCACTTGGCGGGGATTTTTGTATCGGTTCAAATTGATCAGCAGCTAAGCTGCTAAGTATGTGCTTAATAAGGTGCGCTAGCTTTTAGACGCCATTCTTCATAGATGCATATATGCTTCAATTTAAAGAAATACACGCTCTTTTACTTACTGGATCGGTGTTGTTGGCCTAAATTTGATATATCAAAGCGTAGGTGAGTTCACTCATTGCGCTGTGTTCATGCAATTTTGTATAAGATAACCATGGAGAAGGGTATGAAAAACATCGTGTTACTGCTTGCATCAATGTCTGCTGCCAGTGCATTTGCAGACGTGAGTGTGCCTATGAATCTTGTCAACGAAAAGGGCGTGGGTGAAAGTGTCGGTCAAGTGACCATTTCAGAGTCGCAGTATGGAGTGGTATTTACGCCATCACTCAAAGGCTTAATGCCGGGATTACATGGTTTCCATCTACATGAGAACGGCAGCTGTGATCCAAAGGAAAAGGACGGAAAAATCGTTCCTGCTGGCGCGGCAGGTGGACACTATGATCCTGCCGCCACGAAGGCCCACGGCGCGCCATGGGGAGAAGGGCATTTAGGCGATCTGCCACCATTGTTTGTCGATGCAGACGGTGCTGCTAGCCAGGCCGTGCTGGCACCGCGCTTAAAAATGGGGGAGCTTAAAGGCCATGCGATCATGATCCATGCCGGTGGCGACAACCATTCCGATCACCCAGCGCCTTTAGGTGGCGGCGGTGCGCGTGTAGCCTGCGGTATTATCAATTAATGTATCGCCACATTCAGTGGTTAGCGGCGAAATGCTAGCATTGGTAACGACAGTGGATTAATGAGCCGTGAAATCGGTATAAAAAAGCCCCGCAAGAGCGGGGCTTTTTGATAAAGAAGAATGATTACTTCGCGTTCATCAGCGCAACCGCGTTATCTAACATACGGTTACTGAAGCCCCATTCGTTATCGTACCATGCCATCACTTTGACTAAACGGCCGTTAACGCGGGTTTGAGTCGCATCGAAGTTAGATGAAAACGCATTGTGGTTAAAGTCGATAGACACCAGTGGCTCTTTGTTAACCGCTAACACTTCGCTCAGTGGCGCAACAGCAGCGGCACGTTCGATGATGGCGTTAACTTCTTCAACAGTGGTATCACGTGCTGCAATGAAAGATAAATCCACTAAAGACACGTTAACAGTCGGTACACGTACTGCTAAACCATCGAATTTACCTTGTAATTCAGGTACAACTAAACCTACTGCCGCGGCAGCGCCAGTTTTAGTTGGGATCATTGACAGTGCTGCAGCGCGGGCACGGCGTAAATCTGTGTGGTATACGTCAGATAAACGTTGATCGTTGGTGTAAGCATGAATGGTGGTCATCAGACCTGATTCGATACCAATTTCGTCATTTAACGGCTTAGCGAAAGGCGCTAAACAGTTAGTGGTACATGAGGCATTAGAGATAACTGTCATATCCGCGGTCAACACATTGTTGTTTACACCGTAAACGACGGTTGCATCAACGTTTTTACCTGGTGCAGAGATAATGACTTTCTTCGCGCCCGCCGCTAAATGTGGCTGTACAGATTCTTTAGAAGTGAAGATACCAGTACATTCGAACACGACGTCAACTTGTAAGTCGCCCCAAGGTAATTTACCTGGATCGCGTTCTTGGAAGGTGAGGATCTTGTCGCCGTTGACATAAATTGCTTCAGCATCATGCTCAACTTTGGCATTGAAACGACCATGTACAGAATCGTATTTTGTCAGGTGAGCGTTGATTGAAGCGTCGCCTAAATCGTTGATGGCAACAATTTTGATTGGGTAAGCTTTTTCGCTTTCATACAGGGCGCGTAATACGTTTCTACCGATACGGCCATAACCATTTATTGCTACACGGATAGTCATCTCATATCCCTCTGGTGATTATAAAATTCAACTGGTAGTAAAATTACCAAACTGACAGCTATCGTCAAGTGAATTCGGCAATTTTGCCGGGATTCGGTTAACAAATTAGGTGTTTTTTTTACATTGCTCGCGAAAACACCATTTTCAGCGCTGTATTTGGGTAAAAAATTACAAGGTGGCAAACATTTTGCCGACGTTCTTCAAAACGCAAGTTAAGGCGAATTTGGCTTCTCTGGCTCGACAGTTGTTGCCGCAGGCGGTGTTACCTCTGTCTGGGGCGGAGCAAGCCAGAGCGCAACCGGACTGGTTGAATAGAGGCCATCTTCTAACGCGTCGATTAAGTTCTGGGCGTATTGATCTAATTTGGCCGCTAGCGTCTTGTCGCCACCGATTAAGGCTAGCATCTTATCTTCAGAATACTTCTGCTGCGTAAGTAGTAAATTGGCTTTGGTCAGCATATATGTTTTTTCAAACGCTTGGGTTTGACGATAGGCTGAGGCGAGCCCAAGCAACCAGTTGGGATCAAAGTCGGCATATTGAATTTCTGCAAACACTTTAAGATAGAGTTGCTGCGCTTTGATGGCATTTCGATTGCTGTAATAGGTGGCGATTTGCGCTAAGAGAAAAGGTTCAGTGACTTCACCGGCATTTTCTTGCGCTAATAGTCGGTTTAAGGCATCGGTGTCGCCAAAACGTGTCCATTGATAGTAAGACATAAAGGGGTCTTGGCGTTCGCGGGTTTCTTCCTGTAGACGGCTGAGGTTTTCTGTACTTAGGCGAAAGGCTCTTGCTCGGTCTGCTGTGCGATTCGTATGGATGATATGTTGCACCCCTGAGGCCAATTCAATACAACGGCTGTAATCTTCAAGGTAAGTTAACTGTTGGTAAAGTTGCTTACCCGTAGGATTTTTGTTGTCTAATAGGTCGAATCGGCTCTGGATCAGCAGGGTTTTCTCGGTTAAACACCATCCATCCTTATGCAAATCAGCACAAATTTCAGGATTATTTTTACAAATCGTTTCGATATTTCGGCCATTATCACAACCGAAAAGGCTTATTGCGAGGGTAAATGATGTAATTATTACTAGATTTTGTCTCAAAATACGCTCCAAAATGCAATTTTCTCTAATAAAATTACAGATTTACAGAAAATATCTTACTGGCAAGCTGGGTCAGTTTTCATTACAATGGCGCCGACCAAAACACAGGGTTTTCCCTAAAACCTCCATAAGATTATTGGTCTTTTCGTCATGTTACTCAAACCTTTCAATATATTTTATTGAAAAGTGAGATAAAGGATCTGTAAATGAGCGCTGATAAACACCTACAAAGTTGGCAAGAACGTTTTGAAATGGCAGAGGCAATGCAACCTTTGCTGGGCAAGTTGTACCGTAACCAAGGCGTCGAAGTTGTGGTTTATGGTAAGCCATTACTCAATGCTTCTACTATTGAGATTATTAAAGCGCACCGTTTAGTTCGTCGTCATGTCGGCGAGAAATTACGTTTACGCGAGAGTTTCCCGTTTGTTCAAGCCTTAAGCAGACTCGCAGTTAAACAATGTAAAGTGGATATTGGTAAGCTTGCCGTTAAATACTGGGCTGAACATACCGATACCAACGAAATTGAAAGCTATATGGCACGTGAATTAGCGGCGGCGATTGATCATGCTGATGATATCGCCCCGCGTGATGTCGTGTTGTATGGTTTTGGTCGTATTGGCCGCTTATTAGCGCGCTTACTGATCGAACGTACTGGCCGCAGCAACAAGTTAAGACTGCGCGCTATCGTGTTACGTGGTGGTAAGAAGGGCGATTTAGAAAAACGCGCAAGCTTACTGCGTCGTGACTCTGTTCATGGTCCATTTAACGGTTCAGTTGAAGTGGATGAAGAGAACAACGCTATCATCGCTAACGGCACCTATATCCAAGTTATTTACGCAAACTCGCCAGATGAAGTGGATTACACCAAATACGGTATTACTGATGCCTTAGTGGTAGACAACACGGGTATTTGGAAAGATGAAGCTGGCCTTGGCTTACACTTGAAGAGCCCTGGTGCGAGCAAAGTGTTACTGACAGCTCCTGCAAAAGGCGCCATCAAGAACATCGTTTACGGCGTGAACGAAAGTGACATCACTGCAGAAGACATCATTGTGTCTGCGGCGAGCTGTACCACTAACGCCATCACACCAGTACTGAAAGCGGTAAACGACAAGTACGGTATCGAGAATGGTCACGTTGAGACGATTCACTCATACACAAACGATCAAAACCTGATCGACAACTACCACAGTGCTGACCGTCGTGGTCGCAGTGCACCATTAAACATGGTGATAACTGAAACAGGCGCGGCTAAAGCCGTAGCTAAGGCACTGCCTGTATTAGCGGGTAAACTGACGGGTAACGCGATTCGCGTGCCAACACCAAACGTATCTATGGCGATCATCAGCATGAACCTCAATGCTGAGACCAACAAAGACGAATTGAACGAATACCTGAAAGACACGGCGCTGCAATCACCATTGCAAAACCAAATCGATTACACAGACTCAACTGAAATCGTATCAAGCGATTTAGTGGGATCTCGCTATGCGGGCGTGGTTGATTCACAAGCGACTATCGCCGAAGGTAAACGTGCCATTCTGTACGTATGGTATGACAACGAATTTGGTTACAGCTGCCAAGTAGTCGGTGTGATGCAGACGATGTTAGGCCTGACGACTCTGTCTCTGCCGGCATAATTGCTACGCACATAAATACTTCCAAGAAAAAGCGTCCAGTAGGGCGCTTTTTTTTATGGCATTGACCCGTCCTAAATAGCGTTGATAAGGCTGGGTAACATCACTTCAGCTCTTGTTGTTGCAAAGAAAATCATCAAATTGATTATTCAATCGGCAAGTTTTTATCTCTGTGGCTGAATATTGGGCAAACAGTGCTTCTGAGCGCAATATTTCAAATTTGTTGATTGACTCTGAAGGTTAAATCGGTAGAATGCCAATCCGCAGTCAGGGGAAAGCGTAGCAACGTAACTCCTAAGCTTAATCGCTGATTAAGCTGTGACATCGATGCGACATTAGCTCAGTTGGTAGAGCGATACCTTGCCAAGGTATAGGTCATCGGTTCGAACCCGATATGTCGCTCCAACTCTTTACGAGTTTGGAAATCTGGCGCGATGGCAGAATGGCTATGCTGCGGATTGCAAATCCGTCGATCTCGGTTCGACTCCGGGTCGCGCCTCCATAGATTAAAGTATTAATGACACGATTCCCGTCGTTAATATAAAGAGTTTGCCCGAGTGGTGGAATCGGTAGACACAAGGGATTTAAAATCCCTCGCTGGTAACAGCGTGCCAGTTCAAGTCTGGCCTCGGGTACCATAACATAGAGAAGGCCTAACAGATGTTAGGCCTTTTTTATTGCCGAAAATCCCATTCTAACACCTACAAATTAATCCTTAAACAAATAGTGATCAGCCTCTTAAAAATCACAATTATCAAAAATTTCAGCTTCAAGACAATTGATCTCTCATTTAGTTGTTATTTATTTTAATCAATCCATAATACGCAAACTATTTCCTTAAGATGCGGCAATAGGCGCTATTCCCCCTCTTAAGACAGTGGTATAAATAAGCCGAATTTCCCCTACACGTGAACATTTAGGATAAGTAGTCATGATTTTCTCTCAGGTAGTACTCGCACCCGCTGATCCCATCCTTGGTTTAACCGATACCTTCAAGGCCGATCCACGCCAAGATAAAGTGAACCTCGGTGTTGGCATTTATAAGGATGAAGCAGGGCAGACTCCAGTATTACAGTCAGTGAAGAAAGCAGAAGCCCTATTGCTTGAGCAAGAGAAGACCAAGAACTATTTAGGTATTGAAGGGGTTCAAACCTATAACCGCGTGGTACAAGAGCTATTATTTGGCGAGGGCAGTACGCTTGTGACGTCAGGCCGTGCCGCGACCGCTCAGGCGCCAGGTGGTACTGGTGCACTGCGTATTGCCGCCGAGTTTCTACTGCGCAACACGCCATCGCGCACTGTGTGGGTAAGTAACCCAACTTGGGCGAACCATCAGAATATTTTTGAAACTGCAGGTTTAACGGTTAAAGAATACGGTTACTACAATGCCAGTGCCCACGATATCGATTTCGATGGCATGATGACAGATCTCGCCAATGCACAGGCGGGTGACATTGTTCTACTGCACGGCTGCTGCCATAACCCAACGGGTATTGATTTGACCTTAGCCCAATGGGAATTAGTTGCTAACCTGTGTGCAGACAAGCAGTTAGTGCCATTGTTTGACTTTGCTTATCAAGGTTTTGGTGCTGGGATTGAAGAAGATGCCGCAGGACTACGTTTAGTGGCTGCAAAAGTACCTGAGTTGTTAGTGGCTAACTCTTTCTCTAAAAACTTTGGTCTTTATAACGAGCGTATCGGCGCTGTGACTGTAGTGGCACAAAATGCCGATGAAGCGGTGCGTGCCTTCAGCCAAGTGAAGCGTACCATTCGCGCTAATTACTCAAACCCACCAGCACACGGTGCGTTAATCGTTAGCACCATTTTAAGCGATGCGGCATTAAAAGCACTTTGGGTACAAGAGTTGACCGAAATGCGTGAGCGTATCGCCGAGATGCGTACCCTGTTCGTCCAAAGCTTAAAGGATGAAGGCGTGACCCAGGACTTTAGCTTTATTTCCCGCCAAAACGGTATGTTTAGTTTCTCTGGCTTAAACAAAGCGCAGGTTGCACGCTTGAAAGACGAGTTTGGTATTTATATCGTCGGTTCAGGCCGTATTAGTGTTGCCGGTATGACCAAAACCAATATGCCTGTGATCTGTAAAGCGATTGCCCAAGTTCTTTAACTTAGTTCTTTAATTTAGTTCTTTAATTTAGTTCTTTAATTTAGTTCTTTAAGTTAGCTCTTTAACTTAGTTCTTTAATTTAGTCCTCTGGCATAAGAAGAGGGCTCACTAAAAAGGACAGCTTAGGCTGTCCTTTTGGTATTTTGAGCTGTCCTTTAGCATTTTGAATCTGTTGGGTGCTGAAGGGATGCGATTAGTGCGTCGTTATGACGCCAAGGTTTCTAGCGGTAAATCCGACTTAATTCTCAATACTGCGCTGAGCGCATCACGCAGCCCCGCCTGATCGTGTAATTGCGGATTGTGGCGATTTCTTAACGGGAAGTAATTCATTAAAGTGCCAAGGCGCACTTGTTCAGAGTGACGCAGTACCTTAGTGATCACAGGCTTGCCAATCACTTGATGGCACCAAGCTATCCGCTGCTCAATACTAAACTGGCCGGCTGGTGAAGTTTCTTCATTCAGATTATCGATAAAAACCACGGGCGCAGTGGTCATCGCTAAGGCTTTAGCAAAGCAGGGCAGTAACAGCGGTGGCATAATACTGGTCAGGAAGCTCCCTGGGCCTAGGATAATCAGATCCGCACGGCTGATGGCTTCACAGGCTTCGGCAGTCGCATCAACCTGTGGTTCAAGACATAAGGCAATGGGCGCCTCATTCATCTTATCGACATTAACCTCACCAAAGACCTTACAACCAGAGGCCTGCAATGCCACTAAATGGGTTGGTTGCTCTGACATTGGGATAATATTGGTTTCAATCTTAAGCATATGACGAATAAGATTGACGGCCTCGAGGGGCCTAACGCAAAGCTTGTCGAGGGCAAGCAACATCAAATTACCCAGATTGTGGCCGCTTAGTTCGGTTTCGCCCTGAAAGCGGTACTCAAATAATTGCGAGCTCACCGAAGGGCGATGGGCTAGTTGAGACAGACAATTACGCAGATCGCCCCAGGCAATACAGTCCTGTTCGGCCCGTAATCTGCCCGTAGAGCCACCATTATCTGTGGTTGCAACAATGCCTGTGAGACGATTGCCCAGAAAATCCAGCGATGAGAGTACACGACCTAAGCCGTGACCACCACCAATGGCGACCACGTGTCTGTATTGATTTAAGATTTGATGCTGCATGAGGGTTCCTTCCTGAATACCCAAAAAATCCTGTCCTGTTGTTAAGTGGTGCTGCGAAGCCTCGTTTGGGCTCGGTTGCCAATACCTGCATTAACGGAACCTTAGTATAAAAGCTCAGTCAAAAGCATGCACTAAATATTCACGCTCAAATTGTGCCAATGTGTATGAGTTAAGCGTGGGATCGCATTTTCAGAACAGATACGCTTTGACTGCGCTTGGCATGGGCGGTTTTGTCGTCAGATTTCGTGAATTTCAAGATATGACATATAATCTGGCGCTTATTTTGCCACTCGTGACTCAATATCAAAGGTGACTTATTGAAAACAGGTAGAATTGGTTCGTTTACACTCGCGTTAGCCCTAGTGATCTTAGCGATTTTTTCGCTGAGAGTCTGGCTCATTCCTACAATTGATGAGCCTGAATCTATCGTTAACCAACTGGAAAACTCCGTTGATCCCGTTACTCAAGTGCCTGACTTTTCTGCCATCAATGATGTGGCGGAAAAAAAGCGTGCCTTTTTTGATTTTCTCAGGCCGATCATTCAACAGCAAAACGCCATTATTGCCACCGAGCGTGACTTTATCACCGACATGTTGGCCTTAGTGGAGAACGACAGTACTCTGTCGGATAAACAGTTAGCGCAGCTCAATCAGTTATTTGATAAATATCAATATGCTGCCCGTAATGTGGATGCAAAATCCCTGAACAGTTTACTCAAACGGGTCGATATTATTCCCGAATCTATGGTGCTTATTCAGGCGGCCAATGAATCGGGGTGGGGCAGTTCGCGTTTTGCCCGTGAAGGCTTTAACTTTTTCGGCGAATGGTGTTTTAGCAATGGTTGCGGCATAGTGCCATCCTCTCGTGGTTCAGGCAAAACCCATGAAGTGAAAGTGTTTCCCTCGGTGGATGCTTCAGTGTCTTCCTATATGCGCAATTTGAACTCGAATACGGCATACACGCTGTTTCGCTCAATACGGGCCGATTTACGCTCTCAGGAAGCAGAGCTAAGTGCCGACCAACTGATCTATGGACTAGTGAATTATTCTGAAAGGCAAGAAGCTTATATCGACGAGTTACTCGATATGTTACGTCATAATGAAAAATATTTGGTGAAGGCGGATGTATAAAAAATGGTGGTTAGTGGGGCTTTGCTTGTGTGCGACAAGCCTGCAGGCAGAAACGATTTCCCTCGAATATAAAGGCTTTTATGACAGATTAAAGCAAGTCAATAAGGGGAATTATCAGTTAGTCGAAATCGCCTTTAGTGTACCAATGCTGCCTAATTGTCAGATCCAGAGTGGAAGCATTTCGAGTGAATTAAATTCAACGCCACTCACTTATACAGCGGCGCAGCGGTTGTTTATTCCCTTTGATGACGCGCTGAAAGATCAACGCGCATTAGTGAATCTAGAGTTTGAAGGCAAGGCTGAGGGCTGTGGTATTGCGATGCAAGTCAGAGCTAAGCAGACTTTAGCCACATACGACAAGGCGCGACTAGCGCAAATCGCCAGCGAAATGGATGCTTTACTCGGAGCCATGCAGGGCTTCCCGATGCGCTATTTTAAGGAGCCAATCGCGGGATTAAACTTTGAATTTGCTCAAGACCAAGCCGTTACTGTGACGCTTGATGGGCGTGAGCAACAGGTGAACAGCAGCTTTAAGTTGAGTGTTGAGCAGCTTAACAGCTTGACGTCGTTGCAATTTAGCCAGGCGCCGACCGTATTGAGCCCTTGGGTTAAGTAAGGATAGATTTTAGCTATAAAAAAGCCCACTCTCGTGGGCTTTTTTATGCGTATCGCGTTTACGCTTCGTAAACGTTGACGATATTGATGCGTTTTGCCGCATCTAAATCGATATGGCCGCTGTTGGCGATATCCAAAAAGTCAAATGCGGGTAAATCGGCTTCGGCCACATCACCCTTCATCGGCGCGTTGGGATCGCGTTTCAACGACACAAAGTCAAACTGCTCACGGTCAACACCCTGTGAAGGGGCTGTGTTTTGCATGGCGGTGAAAATGGTTTCAATACGGCCTGGGTAGAGTCTATCCCACTGATTAAGCATGTCTTTCACTGCTTGGCGCTTGAGGTTTTCCTGCGAGCCACAAAGGTTACAGGGAATGATAGGGAATTTTTTCAATTCCGCATATTCTTCTAAATCCTTTTCGCGGCAATAGGCGAGTGGACGAATAACCACGTTAGCGCCGTCGTCCGAGAGCAACTTAGGTGGCATGGCTTTCATCTTGCCGCCGTAGAACATGTTGAGGAACATGGTCTCAATAATATCGTCTCTGTGGTGGCCTAGTGCGATTTTGGTTGCGCCAATGCGCTGGGCAAAGCCATAGAGAGTACCGCGACGCAGGCGAGAGCACAGCGAGCAAGTGGTTTTGCCTTCAGGGATCTTTTGTTTCACAATCGAGTAAGTGTCTTTCTCGAGAATGTGATAGGGAATATTTAGGCTGTCTAAATAGGCTGGCAG
This sequence comes from Shewanella seohaensis, assembly GCF_023283775.1. Lineage (NCBI taxonomy): Bacteria > Pseudomonadati > Pseudomonadota > Gammaproteobacteria > Alteromonadales > Shewanellaceae > Shewanella > Shewanella seohaensis. The sequence goes on along the minus strand of NZ_JAKILE010000008.1, from coordinate 156,090 downwards.
TACGTGTTCAGGGAAACCCGGCTGCTTTTGATCTAAGTTAACGGCAATAATTTCGAACTGTACGGGCGCGCGCTGCTGTAGATTAAGCAGAATATCCAGCATGGCGTAACTGTCTTTACCGCCACTTAAGCAGCACATGACTCGGTCGCCATCTTCAATCATGTTGTAATCGGCGATGGCACTACCCACTTCACGGCGCAGACGCTTCTGTAATTTATTCAGACGGGTAATTTGTTTTTTTGATAATTCTTCAGGCATTTGACTCGCCGTAACTTCAGACATAGCTTCCAACATAAAAAAAGCGCCCAGTAACTCAGTTTCAGGGCGCGTATTATTCCAGCTATCGACGGCGGGGTAAAGAGCGGCGTGCGTTATGCCTCTTCAAGCGGCGATTTATAACCATCGGGTTTGATGGCTAATAAATCACAGTTAATGCTATCAATCACATGCTCTGCGGTATTGCCGATAAGCGCCGCCGAGAATCCAGTCCGACCGACGGTGCCTAAAATGACCAGCTCGGCATCGAGTTGCTCGGCAAGCTCAGGGATCACATCCTCTGGTAAGCCTTCTTTCACATGGCAGTGCAGGGTATCGATACCATAGGCATTGGCAAGGTATTGCACTCGTTGCTCATGTTGCATGCGAATGGTGTCGTTATAGGTTTGTGCATCGAAATCAGGCAGTTCAATAGCAAGATTCACCGGTGTGCCGGGATAACCATTGACTAAGTGCACTTCGGCGGCAAATTTTGCGGCTAAATCCTTGGCATGTTCGATAATCTTGCCATTTAGCATCTGATGATCGGTATCTTCGGTTGCCACGTTGACGGCGCAGAGGATTTTACCCGCTTCTGGCCAATCATGATCTTTGACCATCAACACAGGCACTGGCGCTTTACGCATTAAATGCCAATCGGTTGGAGTAAAAATAACGGCCTTTAACTTGTCGTGGGCGTGGGTGCCTTTGACGATCAAATCATATTGCCCTGCAATCGCATGGTTGATGATGCTTTCAAATGGGCGATTGTGCCAAATAACTTGAGTATCAATATCGAGTTGCAGGTGGTTATAGGCGGTCAGTAGATCTTGGATCCACGCCAGACGCTGATCAATCACACCTTGGCGCATGGCTTCGCGCTCTTGGCTCGATAGAATCGATGTCATTTCGTAGGAGAAGTCAAAAATAGAGAGAAACACAGTCACATGGGCGTTACTTTTACTGGCCAAGGTCACCGCTCGGGCGAGTGCAACTTGATGCTCTGTCGTTGGGTCGACTACTACCAGTATTTTTTGATAATCCTTCATAACATGTTCCTTTAGTCATAGGCTCATGTTCATCATGAGCCTTTGGCAATTATCTGTATTGTTCTAGATCAAAACTCTTTTCAAAACCAGTGCCTAGCGCATTAATTACGAATATTAAAGCACAAATCTAGGAAGGTGTGACTTATCTGGCGATCCTGGCATTACCTGCCAAGAGATTAAGTTCGTGGTGGTCAAGGATGGTGATGTACTTGCCTTTCACTTCAATCAAACCTGACTTTTGGAAACGGCCTAACAAGCGGCTGATGGTTTCTACGGTTAAGCCAAGGTAGTTACCAATGTCACCACGGGTCATGGTTAAACGGAATTCTTTCGGAGAAAACCCACGGTTGCCAAAGCGGTTAGCAAGATTGCTGATAAACGCGGCGAGGCGTTCTTCAGCGTTTTTCTTGCTCAGCAATAAAATCATTTCTTGATCGCTCATGATTTCATTGCTCATTAAACGCATGATTTGTTGGCGTAACTTGGGCATGCTGCCTGAAAGCTCATCGAGAATATTGAAGGGGATTTCACATACCATGGAGGTTTCTAAGGCTTGGGCAAAACTCTGGTGGGATTGAGCGTGTATACCGTCAAAACCAATCACATCGCCCGCTAAATGGAAACCAGTGATCTGTTCATCGCCCTGTTCGGTAATCGTATAACTTTTGACTGTACCAGAGCGGATGGCGAACAGGGACTTTAATGGATCGCCTGATTTAAAAATCTGCTCACCTTTTTGAATTGGCTTTTTACGCTCAATGATATCGTCGAGCTGATCGAGCTCGTTGGCATTGAGGGTAAACGGAATACAAAGGGTACCCATACTGCAATCGTGACAATGAATTGCGCACCCACTCGCGGCGGGACGACGGTTTTTATTCTGCTCTATTGTCATGTCGGTTCTCAAGTTAATCCACTGCAGCCATGTTAAACCAATTCACTCGCTTGGGCTAGTTTAGCTGCGACAGGGCGATATATAAAGTTTGTGCGCCGAAGGCAATTAAAAGTAAGCCACTCAATAATCTAACGGTTTTTTGCTGTACCCAATTGGCCAAACGTTTGGCCGCAACACCGGCACTCAGGAGCGCTGGGAGTGTCCCTAATCCAAAGGCGAACATAATCAAGGCGCCTTGGCTGGCAGAGCCTGCCGCCACCGACCAGGTTAAGGTGCTATAGACCAAGCCACAGGGTAGCCAGCCCCAAATCAGTCCAGCGGTGATGGCCTGCATGGGCGTAGTGATGGGCACGAGGCGTTGGGCTAAGGGTTTCAGGTAGCGCCATAACACTTGGCCAAGGCGCTCAATCTGCACTATACCCACCCAGATTTTTGCAATGTAAAGCCCGGTTGCAATCATCATCACGCCAGCAATGATCCTTAGGATCAACAGGTAACTGTCGAGTTCAAATAAGTGCCCAAGCATGGCCGATGAACCGCCGACTAAGGCGCCTGCGAGGGTATAACTTACTATCCGGCCGACGTTATAGCTTAATAAGTAGGTGAGTTGATGGGCTAAGTGATTGCCCTGTTTAGGATTCGGCAGTTGGGAGGAAAAGGCGCCAACGAGGCCGCCACACATGCCAAAGCAATGAGCTGCGCCCATTAACCCCACCAGAAATGCCCCTGTGACGTTATATTCAATCACAGAGCCAATCACTGAGGCATGCCTTTATCTTGTGCCTGTGACGATGGATTGGCTTGAGTCGGTTTGTCTGCATCCTCATCGAAGAGAATCGACACGCTTTGACGGTCTAAGTCATCGAATTGTTCGGATTTGACCGCCCAAAAGAACACGGCTACGGCGATCAACACAAAGATCATCGCGATAGGGATTAGTACATAAATGATGCTCATAACCTAAGCCTATTTCATTGTTATAATTTAATTCGTAATAATCTCAAACTGTTACCCACAACAATCAAAGAGCTTGCCGACATACCAAGGGCGGCAATATAAGGCGCAACATGCCCAGTTACCGCCAGCGGTAAAATCAGTGCGTTATAGCCTAAGGCCCAAGCGAGGTTTTGACGAATAATTTGTGTGGTCAGTTTAGCAACCTTGACCGCTTGGGTGAAGCGAGAGAGGTGATCGCCAAGCAGAATGAGATCGGCGCTGTTTTTAGCAATCGCGCTGCCGCTCCCCATAGCCACAGATAAATCGGCGCCCGCGAGGACTGGCGCATCATTGATGCCATCGCCGAACATCGCCACCGGTGTCGATTGCTGTAGTTTGGTCACCAGGGCCAGTTTATCGGCTGGAGTCAGTCCACTGTGAACATCGCTAATCCCGAGTTCTTTCGCCAATTGATGCACATGCCCAGAGCTATCGCCACTGGCAATACTAACCTTGCAACCTTGTTGCTTCAAAATATCGACGGTTTCTTTGCTATCGACACGGATATTATCTTGGATCTCAATCGTGGCGATGACTTCAAGCTGGCCATTATGGCTGCGGGCGAGCCAAATCAGCTGGTTTGCAAGTTTGGACTCGGCGGCGGCCCCCGTAAAGCTTGAGTTACCAATGCGGTACTCGGTGCCATTAATCAAGCCTTTCACCCCAAAACCCACTTCATGGTGAACTTGCTCGGCAACAACATCGACTTGGGCAAAGCTGGCAAAGGCCGCGGCAATAGGGTGGCGTGAGCCTGATTCTAGCGCTGCCGCAATTGCCAGTACCTGTTCTTTCTCTATATCGCTATGGCATTCAACCTTGGCAATCGATAGGGTGCCGCAGGTGAGGGTGCCGGTTTTATCAAATACCACATGTTTGATTTGTGGCAGTTTTTCAAATACGCCAGCTTTACGGGTAATAATCCCAAGGCGAGTAAGTATTGCGGTCGCACAGGTGACGGCGGTGGGGGTGGCTAGCGCAAGCGCGCAAGGGCAAGTTGCCACTAATACCGACAAGGTGACCCAAAAGGCATCTTCGGGGGAGATTTGCAGCCACACCAGATAGGTGATTGTCGCAATCGATAAGATAGTGCCTGAGAAATAACGCGACAGTTTATCGGCTAGCATAGCCACGGCAGGTTTAGTATTTGAGGCTAATTCCTGCAGGCGAATAATTTCGGCAACCAATTGGTCTTGCCCAAGGGCGGTCACTTTAACCTTAATGGGTTGGTCTAGGTTAATGGTGCCAGCAAATACTTGGCTATCGACGGGCTTTTCAATCGGCATTTGCTCACCGGTGAGCATGGCTTCATTGATGCTAGTGTGGCCGTCAACGACGATTCCGTCGGCGGCGACCATTTCGCCGGGTTTAATAAGAATAATGTCCCCGAGGCGTAATTTTTTCGCGGGGATCTCTTCTTGCCCCTGGGCCGTGACTAAATGCGCCGTTAACGGCACTAATTTGTGGAGATTACTGGAGCTGACGGAAGCTTTTTGTCTTGCCTTCTGCTCGAAATAACGCCCCAGCAGCAGGAAGAAGGTAAACATGGAGACGGATTCAAAATAGACTTCGCCCGTGCCGTTTACAGTCGCAAAGCAACTGGCGATATAGGCGCCGCCAATGGCAATAGAGACCGACACATCCATATTGAGTTTGCCACTGAGCAGGGTGCGAATGGCGCTGAAATAGAAGGGCTGCGCCGAGTAAAGCACCACGGGTGTGGCAAAAATCATGCTCACCCAACGGAAATAATCCCGATATTGCACATCCAAATCGGTAAAGTAACCGGTATAGAGGGCGAGGGCGAACATCATCACTTGCATGGTAGCAAAACCCGCCAAGCCTAAGCGCAGTAAAAATTTGCGGCTATTTTGCTTGGCGGTCAGTTCTTGCTCATCCACTTGATAGGGCGCGGCTTGATAACCTATACGGCTAATTTGTCCAAGAATATCACTGAGTTTAACTTGCTGTTTATCCCAGCTGATCATCGCCCTTTGGGTGGTGGAGTTGACCATCACTTGGCTGATGCCAGGCAGTTGTTTCACTTTATGTTCGATTAACCAAGCGCAGGCCGCACAGGTAATGCCGTCGATGGACAGCGACACAGAGTCACTCTTTTCCTCCGAGTGGACAAAGTCCTGCTGTACTTCGGGCAAATCGTAGGCACTAAACTGATTTAATTCATCGGGTACGAGTGCCGTCTGTTTACTGCCAGGTTCGGTTCGAAACTTGTAATAGCTTAATAAGCCTGCATCCACAATGGCTTGAGATACCGCTTGGCAGCCTGGGCAACACATGAGTTCATCGCGGTCATTAATGCGGGTGACAAACTGAGTCCCAGTGAGCACGGGCTCATTACAGTGAAAACAACTTGGATGTGTCATAGCAATATTCATTCAACCACAATTAGTTCAACCACAATTGGACGTTGTCTTTGAGTTCGACACGTTGATGAATACGCCATTTACCGTCAAAACCTTCGAGGCGGACTTCCCAAGCACCCGTTAATACATCGGGCAGGGTAATGCGATACACATGGTTAGCATCGGCCGTTACCGTCATCTTGATGTCTTTTTCGGCAATTGTTGGGTGATAAAATTCGACTTTTAACGCGGCTTGATAGGCGGGTCCACCGTGTTGGGTGAATAGCACTTCGTGGTGATTTTGTTCGAGTTGCCATTGCATGCCAAGCTGCTTGGCATATTTGACTTTACTCAAGTCCATGTTGATGGCTTTGCCTTCTTTGTAATAATCCTCGGCGACCAGAGAGTCAGAGTTAGAGAGGGCAATTTTTAGCGTGGTAAAACTTGCGACGACGGCACACAAAGGAAGAATAATTAAAAACCAAGGCCAAAACTGCTTATACCAGGGTTGTTGTTCGCTCATGTTAAATACCCATAATAAAAATTTGCGCCATTTTACCGTTAAAAGGTGGCTTTAGCACTTTAAAAAAAAGGCCTCGACGTTATCGAGGCCTTAGCGTTACTCACATCTAATTACTTGTTTGACAAGCTATAAACATAAGCTGCGATCACGTGGACTTTCTCTTCGCCGAGAACGTCTTTCCATGCTGGCATCACACCTGCACGGCCGTGTTTGATCGTTTCTTCGATCACACCGCGGCTACCGCCATATAACCAAACATCGTCAGTTAAGTTAGGCGCGCCCATGAGTTTGTTGCCTTTTGCGTCCATACCGTGACACGCAAAACAACCTTTCATGAATGAACCTTGACCTTGAGCGGCGAGTTTCTCGTCGTGCTCACGGCCAGATAACTTAACTACGTACTCGGCCAGACCTGCAATTTCGCTATCGTCGATTGGCAAACCACCTTTTGGTGGCATCATGCCATGACGACCGTTCATGATAGTGGTCTTGATGGTCGCTAAATCGCCACCGTATAACCAATCACTGTCGGTCAGGTTAGGGAAGCCTTTGCTACCACGTGCGTCAGAGCCATGGCACTGCGCGCAGTTTTGTAGGAACAAACGACCGCCCACTTTCAACGCTTCTTGGTTTTTCACTAACTCTTCGAGTGGTGTAGCCAAGTAAGCCGCGAAGATTGGGCCATATTTTTCGTTAGCGTGTTTAACTTCTTGATCATACTGAACGTACATGCCTTCTTTTGCTGCCAGCTCAACCGCTGCAGCAGAATCGGCTTTAATACCTTTCTCTGTACCAATGCTCTGGTTAGAGCTGGTCCAGTTCAGTAGACCTTTGTAGTTACCTAAACCTGGGAAGAGGGCTAAGTAAACCAGGCCAAACACGATAGTGATATAGAACATATAACTCCACCATTTTGGCAGTGGGTTATTGAGTTCTTCGATACCATCGAAACTATGACCCATAGATTCGCCTTCTTTGACATCCGTGGTGTTCTTTGAACACACACGCAGCAACAGAAAACATCCTGCGATCACAATTAACGAGAGTACGCTAATCCAAATACTCCAGAAGCTACTCATCACTTATTCTCTCCTGAGTCCTTCGATTCCTTGCTGATTTCCTCATCGGAAAACACAAGATTGGCTGCTTCATCAAAGGATTTTTGACGACGCGAGCTATATGCCCAAGCAAATATACCGACGAAGGTCAGCATCACAATGATGGTTAAAATACCTTGTAATGTGCCGTAATCCATATATTGCCTCCTTATTTGAGTGCGTGACCCAAAGACTGAAGATATGCAATCAAGGCTTCCAGCTCTGTCTTACCTTCAACAGCTTTCTGAGCGCCTGCGATTTCTTCATCGGTGTAAAGATCATTACCTTTGTAACCGCCTTTATGCATGTTACGCAGAATAGTCATCTTGTCGCCGGTTAACTTGCCGTCTAACTTGTTTTCGGCAAGCCATGGGAAGCCTGGCATATTCGATTGAGGGACCACTGCACGAGGATCGATTAAGTGAACTTCATGCCATTTATCGCTGTAGCGACCGCCAACACGAGCCAAGTCTGGACCAGTACGCTTAGAACCCCATTGGAATGGGTGATCCCAAACAGACTCACCGGCAACAGAGTAGTGACCGTAACGTTCAGTCTCTGCACGTAAAGGACGGATCATCTGGCTGTGGCAGTTGTAGCAACCTTCACGCACATAAATGTCACGGCCTTCGAGTTGCAGGGCAGTGTAGGGTTTCAAACCTTCAACAGGCTCAGTGGTATCTTTTTGGAAAATCAACGGCGTGATTTCTACCAAGCTACCGAAGCTGATAGCGATAACAGTGAAGATCGCTAACAAACCGATGTTTTTTTCAACTATCTCATGATTAAATTTCATCGAGTTTGCTCCTTAAGCCGCTTTTGCTTCAGCCAGTGCTGGCAATGAATCTTTAGAGGCTTTCACAGTACGGATCACGTTGTATGCCATGATCAGCATACCGGTTAAGAAGAAACAACCGCCGAGGAAACGTACGAAGTAGAAAGGATAAGAAGCTTCCAGACTTTCAACAAAGCTATAAGTCAAAGTACCGTCAGCGTTAACTGCACGCCACATCAGACCTTGCATTACACCTGAAATCCACATAGACACGATGTAAAGAACAGTACCGATAGTCGCTAACCAGAAATGCACGTTAACTAACTTGATGCTGTACATACGGCCATGGCCGAACAGTACTGGGATCAAGTGATACAGAGAACCGATAGACACCATTGCAACCCAGCCTAGCGCGCCTGAGTGAACGTGACCGACAGTCCAGTCTGTGTAGTGAGATAAAGCGTTAACTGTCTTGATGGCCATCATCGGACCTTCGAAGGTCGACATACCGTAGAAAGACAGAGAAACCACTAAGAAACGCAGTACTGGGTCAGTACGCAGTTTGTGCCATGCGCCAGATAAGGTCATGATACCGTTGATCATACCACCCCAAGATGGTGCGAACAGGATCAGTGACATCACCATACCTAAAGACTGAGTCCAGTCTGGCAGGGCAGTGTAGTGTAAGTGGTGAGGACCTGCCCAAATGTACAGTGCGATCAGTGCCCAGAAGTGCACAATCGACAGACGATATGAGTAAACAGGACGACCCGCTTGCTTAGGCACGAAGTAGTACATCATCCCTAAGAAACCTGCGGTTAACAGGAAACCTACCGCGTTGTGACCATACCACCATTGCACCATGGCATCGACCGCGCCACTGTACATAGAGTATGACTTGAACAAGCTAACAGGAACGGCCATTGAGTTCACGATGTGAAGCACGGCAACCGTAATGATAAATGCACCAAAGAACCAGTTCGCTACGTAGATATGCGATGTTGTTCGTTTGATAATAGTGCCGAAGAACACTATTGCATAGGATACCCAAACGATGGTGATGGCAATATCGATTGGCCATTCTAATTCAGCATACTCTTTACCGCTGGTGTAACCCATAGGCAGAGTGATGGCTGCTGACAGAATGATGGCTTGCCATCCCCAAAACGTAAATGCAGCTAATTTAGGTGCAAATAGTCGGGTTTGACAGGTGCGTTGTACGACATAATAGGATGTTGCAAAGAGGGCTGATGTTCCGAACGCGAAGATAACCGCATTGGTATGTAATGGTCGCAAGCGACTATACGTAAACCAAGGAGTATCAAAGTTCAGATGTGGCCAGATTAACTGAGCCGCAATTAATACACCGACTGACATACCAACAATACCCCACAAAACTGTGGTTAAGGCAAATTGGCGGACAATGGTGTAATTGTAATCAGCGCCTGTTGGCTGGGAATGGTTCATCATAATGCTTCCACTGCTTATTACTTTTACTTTTAGTAAAGACAAGCTTTACCTGTTATATATGACACAAAATCCACTTCCCTATTAGGGTTGTGAAGCCATGTCAATGCGTTACCCTACACATTTGTGCTCAAATATGAGGTTTCGCAATGATACTTGAGCCATGTCAAAAAAGATACCAAAGAAGGGGGCTGGAAAGTTGATCTAGATCAACCTACGCCATAGAATGTTAACATCTTGCATCACAAGGTTAATTTTTGTGCTTATTCGCAAACTTCTCCCACTCTCTCTCATGCTAGTTATGATGAATCTCACAGCTTGCAATGAAAAGACCACGCAACAGATAAAAACAATGCCCGCTGACCCGACACTTTGTGCCTTTACACGGGGGGATTGTATTAAACGCATTGGCGATTTAGAGCTGAGTATTAGTCTAACACCAGCGCATGCCCCGAGCGAAAAACCATTAACATTGAAGCTATTATCATCCGATGCTATCGATAATCTTCAGATCCGTTTAGAAGGCAGAGACATGTTTATGGGGGTTATACCTGTTAATCTTCGTGAAGTGAATAAAACCACCTATGAAGGGAAGATGATTTACGGCGCTTGCAGCAGTGGATACATGGTCTGGCGAGGATTTATCAGTTTTAACCGAAATGGTGTTCAACAAGCCATCGTTTTTGACTTTCTGGCCGATAATCCGAGTTGATTGGAACGATTGAGTCAAATAAAACCTTATTTCGTGAACTTTTGCTGAAGAAATAGCAGATACAGCTATTTACCATTCAGTTTGTGCTGATTTTTAAGGTTATTTTAATGACTCGTCATGATCCTTCCAGTTATCTTTGACTCGAACAAAGATATCGATGTTATTGATAAAGAGTTCGAGCAAATCAGGATCAAAATGTTTACCTGCACCTTTACGCATTTCGACGATAACATCCTCTAATGGCCAGGCAGCTTTGTAGCATCTTGCGTGTGATAGGGCGTCGAACACATCTGCGATAGCAACGATGCGGGCAAAAATGTGAATTTGGTCTTGTTTTAAATTGCTTGGATAGCCAGAGCCGTCATATTTTTCATGGTGTTGTAGGGCGATAATCGCCGCCGCTTTTAAAATCGGCCGTTCGGAATTGGCGAGGATCTGGTATCCAATGCTGGGGTGCTGACGCATTACAGACCATTCTTGGTCATCTAATTTGCCAGGTTTGAGTAATACCGCATCGGGGATGGCGATTTTACCTATATCGTGCATTGGAGAGGCGCGGCGCAATAAGTCGGCTTCGGTCTCGGTTAACCCCGCCAGTAACGCCAGTTGGGCACAATATTCCGCCATGCGCTTAACATGATTGGCGGCTTCTTTAGAACGACTCTCGACCACATCGCCTAAACGCAGGATCAGTTCTGATTGAGTATCTTCCACCTCTTGATTCAAGAGAAGATTCTCAAACGCAACCCCGACGTTTATCGCAAAAATATCGACCAGCTTTTTGTCCAAATCATCAATTTTATCAATGCCATCCATATAGAGCAGATTAATAAGACCGCTCTTTGTCGGGAAATAACCGATAAAGCAATTGTCTTCGTACAAGCAGCGCTTTTGCATTAAGGCGCTACGCAACAGCGTGGCGATATGCTCAGGGAGTTCTTTATGTGAAGGACTATTAGCAAATTGCCCTGTACCGGCGAGGATTTCAATTTCAGCCGTATCCACATGGCCACTAATCGCATCCATCGCATTGCAGGTCAGCAGCAAGGTTTCAGTATCAAGATTAAGCAGAGTCGCAACTTGGGTGAGTAGGCCATCGGCAAATCGATGTAAGGTTCTGAGTTCAAATAGGCCCGAGGTGGCTTCAAGCACCCGCTCTAAGCCCTTACGATGACTCACTTGCGCTCGTCTTGCTTGCTCGATTTCCATAATGTCGCGATAGGAGCGAAGGGCAGAGTAGACGCTGGTCATGAGTTTGCGGGAATCGAGTTCAGATTTGGCTTTGTAATCATTGATATCGTAATTGACTATTACATCCTCTTCGGGGGCTTGTCCGGGCTGGCCAGTACGGAGAATGAGTCGAATATTTTTGTTCACTTGCACTTCGCGGATCCATTTAACCAGCTCGAGTCCCGCATGGTCGCTTTCCATCACCACATCGATAAAAGCAACGGCAATATCTTGTTCATGGGCGAGCAGCTCCTTTGCCTGTTCGCCACTGTAGGCATTAATAAAGGTGAGGGCACGGCCATCGAGGCGAAAACGGGAAAGGGCGAGCTTAGTCACGGTATGGACATCGGGCTCATCATCGACAACAAGGATCTTCCAAGGGGCCCCAGAGGTAGAGGTTTCAGTGGTTTTCTTAGTGGAGAACAACGGCTTTTTGTTTGTAAGATCAATCACCATCCGGTACCTCAACACGTAAAGGAGCAGCACACAGTTAGAGTGTAGTAGAAGCCAATCAGATCAGTTGAAAATAATTAAGATAGTGGGGGAGTTAGCATTATTGCATTAACCTTGTTGATAACTATTCTCATTTTAGTATTATCGACACAGAGTTAATCGCAGGGGATTTATATGGCTGAACGGATCAATCTATCCATTTCAGAGGAAAAACTCGCGCAACTTATTCGCGAAGGCACGTTATGTGCGGCGGACTTTTCTTGTCTCGATAGTCAATCAAAACGAAAAGTCTGGCAGCTTTGTCTGATTTGCTGCCAAAAACGCATTGGTTGCCAGCAATGTACGCAAACGAGCTGTCCACAAATTGAGTTTTTGGTTAATGCCGATAAATAACGTTATCGGCATTTGCATTTAAGTATTATCATGCAATAAACCATTAAATTTTAAAGTTAATATGCAGCTTCCTCCAGTATTACCATTATTTGATTCAATTCAATTCATACAAGACGGTAACAGTGTGGTGAATCAATACATCACACAAGTCAGTCTTGCAGATGTACCTGATGCGGGTTTAGTAATGGAACACGCAACTGATTGGTTATTCGAGCAAAAACACAGTGAAAACAACTATAAAGCCTATCGGAGTGAAGTAACAACGTTCCTGCATTGGTGTTTTGATGTCGCGAAAATGTCGCCCACACAGGTGTTACGTAAGGATATGAGTCGCTATGTGGATTATTGCTTAGCGCCACCATTAACGCTAATCGGTTACTTTAACGTGCCACAGTTTAAAGTCGATAAATTGCGGGATGAGCGAGTGCCCAACAGCCTTTGGCGGCCATTTGTCGGCAAGAAAACCCTTGGGCAAGTGCAGCCTTATGTGCTGAGCGATAACGCCTTAAAGACCAAGATTGCTATTTTATCCTCGTTTTATAGCTATTTAATGAGTGAGGAGTTTTGCGAGCGTAATCCCGCGCAAATTTGGTTGAATCACAGTCGTTTTGCGCAAAACAAGCAGTATCAAAGACAAACTGATGAAGATGAAAACAGCTTGGCTTTCACAGAATTACAGTGGTCCTATGTGATGAGTACAGTGACTCAGCTGGCAGAAACGACACCCGAATTACACCAACGTAGTTTGTTTTTGATTTCATTGATTTATTCCTGTTATTTGCGTATTTCAGATGTTTCGGCTCGGGTTGGCTATTCGCCCGTTATGGGGCAATTTAGGCAAAATCCACAGACTGGAATTTGGAGTTTTCACATTCCGCTCAGTAAAGGTGGGAAAAAACGCAGCGTGGCCATTTCTAAGGCGTTACTCGATGGTTTGGTTAAATACAGGCAATTTTTGGGGCTGTCAGATTTTCCAAGCCAAGGTGAACATCATCCTTTGTTTGTTCGCCATCGCGCCGCCGGTCGTGGCCGCGACGCGGGTCTTGTCAATGCCAATCTCGGGATCCGGCAAATCCGCGACGACATCCAAACCATTATCAATCTCGCGGCGGATAATGCTCAAACCGATGGCTTTATCCAGGATGCTGAGCAAATGCGAAAACTCACCGCACACAACATTCGGCACACGGGGATCACCCATGATATCAATATCAATCGTCGACCGTTGTCACACGTACAAGCCGATGCTGGCCATGAGAGTATCGACACCACATCGAAATATTTGCATACCACACAAATAGAAAGACATGAAAGCGCCTTCAATAAGCCATTAGACCATTTACGCGGGATTGACTAGTACCGCGTTGGCATCCCAAATCCCTCTCATACAAAACTGCGCACAATGTATATTATGTTAAATTGAATGTGAGTGAATATGGTTGATTACCTTCCCTAGGCAAATGGCAGAATTTTATTAATTGCTCTTATTAGTCACTCACCATAAGGGTTAAGAATGCCCTCGTTTTAACACTCACCGTTGGTTATTAATCATCAGCCTAAGGATGCGTTTAATGAATTTATTAAAAGGCGTTTCTACGTGAATATTTGGCTAGGATTGCCCTGCAAGTTGTGCAGATTTCACGTAGCGCACGAATGTGACTAAAGGATTGTGATTAACAAAGATTGATGATGTAGCGATAAGTTCAGGTGGACTATCTTCATGCGCTATTAATGAGCGCGTTGATTAACCTCGCTAAATCGCGTTGTTTAGTCACGCCTATTTTTGGTGTAAACCTCACAATACTCAGATACCGCAATGTAGTCCCTTCATCAGTGGAATCGTCTTTGAGCAAAATGCCTGTTGTGCAATGCGCCTAAATTATCCAAATTCCCAGAGCATTACGGTTCAATGCTGTTAAACCTACCTACACAAAGAAGTCTGTTGGCTTGAATGATGATTTCGACTCCACGCTCGCAGTTCCAGTCAGATTCGAGTTCAAGATGCATACCGCCATCGTTGTTTGTCGCTGGGTTTCTAGGTTTAGACAAACGGGTTTGAGCGACGAAAATATTCTTATGGAGTGAAAGTATGCTTATGGAATGATTGAAGCTTCTTGGTTCGCTTTGTGGAGTAAAACTTTGTAATGCCGAGTGTAATCTTGGCACAATAAAACACTGTTTTTATCTAAGTTATTCTAAATAATACTGTTTAAACTCAGCTCCGCAAAATCCAATATTGTTTCATCTAGGCATTCCACATGGTTTTTATAACCATTAAGGCCTAATAATGCTTTAGCTATAAAGTGAAGGGGCATTTGAATCAATACAGCGTATGCCAAAAAGCCTGATAACCGCCCCACTCTGATTTTACCGGCGAGGTTGATATCACAGTCAATGACCATTCGGTCACAACTTAAGTGGTGACCGAATGGAACATGTTTAGCAAAGGCCATCCATGGCCTTGTTTATTCAATCCTTTTTTATTGGTTAGGCCTCATGTGCAAGTAACAGCGGATTTACCGTTGTCGCAACATAGCCCTTTGCATTGAGCTCGGCATCCAACCCCAGCGTTGCGATATCGTCCGCAGCCGCATCTAACAATGGCAAACGGTTGGTAAACAACATCTTAGTGTAGCCCTTACACGTCTCACAGCTCTCAATCCGCACGTTGGCTTTATGATCGTCAAAGGACCAAATGGACATCTCCCGAGATTGTTCGCAGCAAGTACAATGGGCGCGCACATAATGCCATTCAGTTTCGCACAGACTGCAATGCAGATAACGCAGCCCTTCGCGGGGTTTATCGACAATCATGCTGGCGACCGGATGACTACCGCACACAGGGCATAAACTGGACTGTTTAACCCGATTGACATCCATACGTGCAATCACCATGGGCGCCCAATGGGACCAATACAGTGACAAACCCGCCCAGATAAATAAGCTGAACTGTGCGGGTACGGCACTAAACTGCCCTTGCCTTAGTTGATTGCCCCACTCTAGCAATTGAGCTGGTGACTGCTGTTGTAGCTCTTGTATCACTGGCACTAAATGCGCAGGTACTTGAGATACCAACTCAGTTAGCAGTGCTTGCAATGGCCGTAACCAAGCTTGGGCCTTAGCAGTTTGACTCACTGACAGCGGAAATTGGACCTCTGGGTCAATCTTTGGCGCAGGGCCCATTTCCGTTGCAGCCAGTTTTTGCTGCGTCGACACAAGGATTTGGCAAAGCTTAAGATAATCCGCCAGCGGAGAATCCTGCGCTAATTGGGCTAAACGACGTGCTCTATGTTGATAAATTTTCTCAGGATCTGCCGCTTTTAGCGGTTTCAATGCTAAGGGAGACTTATCAACAAAACTTAACGGGATATCGCTGGCCATCTTCATTGCTATTTGTCCTCGTGTTCTTCTAACATGGCTGGATGGTGCTTACGGGCCCAAGCCTTAGAGACTTTTCCGTAGAGCATCCCAGTGATAGAGCCTTCAATCCAGCAGGCCATCCACACATGCACCACGAGGGAGAGCAGCATTAACACCCCGCAGGCCGAGTGGACTAAGGTGGCCCAATTGACCGCTTCTGCCGAGAACATGGGCGCAAAATAAGGCTGCCACATCATGATGCCGCTGATCAGAAACGCCAGCACAAAAACCACAAAGGCGCGGAATAACATTTTCTGACCTGGGTTGTAATGGCCCACGGGCGGAATGTTCTCTTCTTTCTGCAGTAACACCCACACCACGGCTTTCATCCAAGGCAAATCGTATTTATTCCACTTATTGTGCTGGTAGTAGCGGATCAACATCACCGCCAGCAGCAGACACATGGCGATCCCGAAAAATGGATGCATCACTTTTGCCAGCTGTGGTGTGCCAACAATGCCACTGAGCCACTGGAACGAGGGATAAAAAAACGAGAATCCCGTTAGAAAGGTCACTAGGCCAACAAAGACTATGGTCCAGTGGCACAGGCGATCAACGAGCTTATGACGGACAATCATTTCTTTATGATTCATAGCTTTTCCTCCTCTTTGACACCGGCATCAATGTAACCTGGCTGATCTTCCTCGACGATGTTGCGCCCTACAGCAATACGGTGCATCAGGGCGAACGCCGCTGTTGCGAGCAAGCCTGCGGTGCCCAGAGGTTTAAGCCAATCTTGACGCCATTCGGTGGCGGCAGGGATTTGCGGATCCTTGGGCATACCATAGGTTTCGGGTTGTGTGATGTCGTGGAGGATCATCATCATATGCGTACCACCAACCCCTTCGGGGTTATAGAGTCCCGCCTTGCTAAAACCACGTTCCTTTAACTGCTCGACGCGCTTTTCGGCATAGAACAACATGTCTTCGCGGGTGCCAAAACGCAGCGCTCCCACGGTGCAGGTTTTAACACAGGAAGGCTCGAGGCCAACGGCGAGCCTATCGGAGCACAGGGTGCACTTATAGGCTTTGTTATCTTTGGCGCTGATCTTAGGCACATTGAAAGGACAGGCACTGGCGCAATAACCACAGCCAATACACTTGTTCGAATCAAAATCCACTGTGCCATTGGCATGTTGCACAATCGCGCCGCTGGTTGAACAAGCTTTTAAACAGGCTGGATCGGCGCAGTGCATACAGGCAGTGTGGGTAAATTGCCAACGCAACTTATTGTTATCCATCACTTCGTGATACTGCATTATGTTCCAGCTTTCTGGAGACAGTATCATCGGGTTCTGGTAACTGCCTTGGAAAGTGCCGACATCTTCACGAAGGTCATTCCATTCGGAGCAGGCAACCTGACATGCTTTACAGCCGGTACATTTAGTCGCATCAAACAGCTTAGTCACCTGCTGGACCGCACCAATGCGCGCTTGAGACGCTGGGGTGATATCCGTGGTGCCTGAGATGCGGATAATATCTTGAGAAGCCATAATTAGAAGCCCTCCGCTTTGGCAATATTCACAAGGAATGCTTTATATTCAGGGGTTTGGGTATTGGCATCGCCCACAGATGAAGTCAGCTCGTTGACGATATAACTCTTCTGCGTCAAGGCCTCATAACTGCCATGGCGTGGAATACCTATGGTGTGAACTTTTTTGCCCTGAACCATCATGGGTTGGAGTCGTTTAGTGACATAGGCCTTAGTGACAATATGCGAGCGCTTAGAGCTCACCTTGACCCAATCACCGTTATTGATGCCCTTTTCCGCCGCCAAGGTTTCATCGATTTCGATAAAGTGTTGTGGCTGGGTAATCGCAGCAAGGTGGCAATGTGTGGTCCAGTTGTTAAAGTGCTCCGTCATTGAGTAAGTGGTGCCAACATAGGGGAATTCTTCATTGGTACCAAAGCTTTCACGTAAGCCTTTGAACATACGCGCCACTGGGTTATTGGTGACCTTAGGGTGCAGCGGGTTACTCGCCAGTGGTGATTCGAACGGCTCGTAATGTTCTGGGAATGGGCCATCTTTTAAGTCACGCAGCGCAAATAAGTGGCCAACGCCATCGGCTTGCATGATGAAAGGATGGGCCGATTCTTCGGCATTCAATTTGGCATTAAAGTCTGGCACATCAATGCCCTGCCACTTGCTGTCCTTATACTCGAGCAGCACACGGCTTGGGTCGCGCGGCTTACCTTGCACGTCACATGAGGCGCGGTTGTACAAAATACGGCGGTTTGCAGGCCATGCAAATGACCAATTCGGGGTAATGCCTTTGCCTGATGGGTCGCTATTATCACGACGCGCCATCAAGTTGCCCGCTTCGGTCCACATGCCTGAGTAAACCCAAATACCGCATGAGGTTGAGCCATCGGCTTTTAATTCGGAGAAACCATTGAGCAGCTTACCGGTCGTGAGATCATAACCGTTCATCTCCCGCGCGATTTCCTCTGAACTGGGTTCATGCTCAATCGCATAGTCCCATTTAATGGCTTCGATAGGCGCAGGTAAACGGCCGCCCTCTTCACGGTATAAACGTTTTAATTCCAGCATGATGCCAGAAAGGATCGCAGGATCAGATAAGGCTTCACCGGGAGGATTCGCGCCCTTGAAGTGCCATTGTAACCAGCGGCTCGAGTTAGCAATTGAACCACTTTCCTCTGCAAAACATGTAGTTGGTAAGCGGAAGACTTCGGTTTGAATACTGGCGGTATCGACATCGTTAAATTGACCCGCATTGCGCCAGAAGCTCGAGGTTTCGTTCGCGAGCGCATCCAGCACCACTAAGAACTTCAGATTCGATAAGCCCTTAGACACTTTTTGCTTATCGGGTTGGGAGTTAAGCGCGTTGATGCCTTGGATAAAGTAGCCGTTAACCTCACCGTGAACCATCATGTCGATTTGCTTGTTGATATCGTACTGTTGGTCCCATTTTGGCAGCCAGTCATAACCATAATCATTCTCTGCCGTTGCATGTTCACCGAAGAAGGCTTTTAACAACGACACGGTAAAGGCTGGGTAATTGTGCCAATAGTTAGTTTGGTTTGGTCTTAAGGCTTTAGGGGTGTAATGGGCTAAATAGTTTTGTAAATCAACATCTCTATCCTGTGGCAGTTTTAGGTAGCCAGGTAATCCTTGGCATAATAAACCTAAGTCCGTCGCGCCCTGTACGTTTGAGTGACCGCGCAGCGCATTCACGCCGCCGCCCATGATCCCCATATTGCCAAGCAGCAATTGGATCATCGCCATGGTACGGATGTTTTGCGCGCCGACGCTGTGCTGTGTCCAACCGAGGGCATACAGGAAGGTGGCAGCTTTATGGTCAACATGGGTCGCCCCAATTTGCTGACATACTTCGAGATAGGCTTCTTTAGGCGTCCCTGTGATGCTGGATACCGTGTCAGGATCGTAGCGATCAACGTGTTTTTTCAGCAGGTTTATCACGCAGCGAGGATGGCTTAAGCTTGGGTCAACTTTTGCGTAGCCCTCTTCATCTAACTCATAGAACCAAGTGGATTGGTCGTATTTATGGTTAGCCTCATCGTAGCCACTGAATAAACCGTCATTAAATTCAAAGTCTTCCCGCACTATAAACGAGGCGTTGGTATAGGCTTTGACATAGTTAAGGTTGATTTGCTGGGTTTCGAGCAGGTAGCGGATCATGCCGAGCAGGAAGGCAATATCGGTGCCTGAACGAATAGGCGCATATAAATCGGCGACGGCAGCACTGCGGTTAAAGCGCGGATCGACCACAATCAACTTGGCGTTGTTATGTTCCATCGCTTCTGTCACCCAACCAAAGCCGACGGGATGCGCTTCGGCAGCGTTACCGCCCATCACTATGGCCAGATCGGTATTTTTCATATCCGCCCAGTGGTTAGTCATAGCACCACGGCCAAAGGTGGGCGCCATCGCCGCGGGTGTTGGGGCGTGACAAACGCGGGCGATGTTATCTATGCCTAACATACCAATGGCACGGCCAAATTTATGGGTAATGTAGCAGCCTTCGTTTGCTTGGGCCGATGATGTCATCATCCCTAGGCTGACTAAGCGGTTAACGGTTTGACCCTGGGCATTTTTCTCAACCAGATTGGCATCGCGCTCGTCTTTGATAAGCCTTGCGATACGCTTAAAGGCCTCATCCCAGCTAATGCGCTGCCATTTATCCGAACCGGGTAAACGCACTTCGGGATATTTTAAACGGTGCGGACTGTTCACATAGTCAACCAGTCCTGCCCCTTTTGGACACAGGGCGCCGCGGTTAATCGGATTATCGGCATCGCCCTCAATATGAAAAATGCTCTGCTCCGCATTTTTCCCATTACTGCTTTGGCTGTACATCAACAAACCACAACCCACAGAGCAGTAGCAACAATTGTTACGCGTCTCTTTTGCGCGTAGCAATTTAAAACCTCTGACGGATGCAAATGCCTTTTCGGACATTAACCCCAGTGCAGAAATAGCAGAAGTCGCGGCTCCTACAGCACAGAGTTTAAAAAACTGTCGTCTATTCATTGTCATTTCACACACTCTCTTTTATGTGCTCACAAGTTGCAGCGAATACGCTGCATGCTTGAGTAGAGAACTTAACCCTACTCATGGTGTGAGTATAAAAAAGTGACCAATAATGACAATTTCCGACAGGTGATCAAAATCACATCAAGCTGCCAATGGAGCAAATGTCTAAATTAAATGATTTACAATGAGGCAATTAGGTTTATGTGTTTTATTTGCGCCAGTATATAGAATTAAATACTTTTATTGATATGGACATTTTGATTAGCCATTTTGTCCACTTTGTACCAATTTCCGATGGGCGTAAATCTTATTGTTGATGCGTGTCACAAAAGTGACGCCAGTTGCTCAGATTATGAGTGAAAATACCGATTAGCTGCTTTTTGAGCAAGATCACAATTTAAGGTAAATGATTGGGGCAACAAAGGGGGATTTTACCTGAAATTACGGTAAACCGTTTTTGTATAAGGGATTGGTGAGTGGTTGTGATAACAAGATTTACGCTAAAAACGCTGATCTAAACTTATAGCTGCCCGCAAAAACGAGGGCTGTTTACACCATAAATACCCTGTAATGGGTAGATAAACACATCGCCTGCTTGCGGCTCTTGGTCTAATTGCGATGCGTCAAGTGAGTGTTTGGCACTGGTAACTATCAGTAAATCGCGCTTTTCGCCGCCAAAAGCAATGCTGGTTGGGTGGGTAACGGGCAATTTGAGGATAAGATCGACTTCACCATCGGGACGATAGCGCACTACCTGTCCACCGCCCCACTGGGCATTCCAGAGATAACCCGCCGCATCGACATCAGAACCATCAGGAAAAATATGATGGCTCGTGGTCGCAAAGAGGCGCTTACGACTCAATAACCCCTGCTCAATATCAAAATCATATTGATAGATTTGGTGCTTTGGCGAATCAGCATGGTAGAGCGTTCGTCCATCCACGCTCCAGCACAGGCCGTTGGAGATTTCGAGATTTGTAAGGTGTTGGTGGCAATGCCCTTTCTCATCTAGACAATACAGGGCTGCGGTTTGTTGCAACGTATCGCGCCGCTCAACCATAGTACCCGCCCAAAAACGCCCTTGCCTATCGATGCGACCATCATTAAAGCGATTGCCAGCAAAATGAGATTCTGGCTGCGCCAACCATGTCAGACTTTGCTCTTCAATATCATAAGTTGCAATACCGATATCGAATGCGACGATAAGTGTTGTAGGCTTTGCCGTGAGGCCAAAGGAGCCCACACGGTGCGGCATGGGGAAAGTCTCTAAGGAGCGGCTCGCGAGATGAAAACGATAAATCACGGAGGAGAGAATGTCGGTCCACCAAATGGATTGGTGTAAATCGTCCCATAGCACACCTTCACCAAGGCGGTTGCCCACAGGGATTGTCATCAACAGATCGCCAACCGTGACTGTTTGCATGATTTACTCAAGACGTCCTTTTACCCAGAATGGCCTTATTCTTAAACAAGGCGTTGGCAGACGCAAGGGCAAAAGGAAAAGATAAATGTTTCTTTCTATTTAGCTTTTATTTTTTGGTGCAGATTTGCTGAGGACAACCAGTGCAATGCCACCGAGGATGGCACAGGAGGCTAGCAGTAATCGAAGACTTAGGGGTTCACCCAGCAATACCACTCCGCCAACGGCGGCAATTAACGGCACACTCAATTGTACAGTGGCGGCGTAGGTGGATGACAATAAAGGTAAAATGGAATACCAAATCGCATAACCTAAGCCAGAAGCAACGGCGCCCGAGGCTAACGCATAGATAATTCCCATCTGACTTACCGCTAAGGGATCTCGAACTAATAACAGTAATAACAGTGCCATCGGCACAGTGCGGATAAAGTTGCCTGCACTGACAGGAATGGGATGCTTGGCTCCCTTACCTTTAATCGAATAAATCCCCCAAGCGACCCCAGCGCTTATCATCAACAATGAACTCATTAGTGGCGGCGCCGACAACCCAGGTAACAGCAGAAAAATCAAACCGGCAGCGGCGCAGCCTAATCCAAGCCATTGTCTGGTATTAAAGATTTCTTTTCGGTACAGCCCATAGCCAATCATGGTGGCTTGTACGGCGCCAAAGAGTAACAGAGCCCCCATTGAAGCCGTCATATTGATATAGGCATAGGAAAATCCCGCTGCGTAGACAAATAATGCCAAGGCTGAGCCCCAATGGCCTTTGGCCTCCTGCGTAGGTTTGTTGAGGCTTAATAGCCAGAGCATGATGGCACCCGATAACAACCGGAACAGGGTAAAGCTGCCCGCATCGATACTGCCATCCTTTAACGCAAGCCGGCAAAGTATCGAGTTACAGGCAAAGGCCAACATGGTGAGCGTTGTCAGCGTAAATAGACGAAAAACAGTCATTAGATTCCTTAGCCACGGATAACCAGAATTCAATTACCATGCTGCAAACAATAAAAAAGCACCCGAATGGGTGCTTTCAGTATAGACAGCTAATCTCGATTATTGATTAGATTCACCAAATAAATCAGCTACATCTTGTTCAGTAATCGCTTCGTCATAGAACTTGATTTCATCTATTGCCCCTTTGAAAGGCGTATCCCAGAAGTTGACCCCGACCGCAAACTTAGTGGTCGGTACTGAGAAGATGTTCGGGAAGTTCGCGCCGGTAAACTTCAATTCACCATTGATATAGACCTTCACATCGCCGCCATTCACAGTGTACGCTAGGTGCGTCCATTGGGATTTTGGCATCACAAAACCAGTTCTACCGTCGTACCATGCTGTGCCTGACCATAACACCATGCGCTCATAATCATTTTGACCGCCTGGTAAAACGCTGGTCCAGCTAGAATCAGTCGCATAACCAAACAAGGCTGTAGTGTACTTATTCAGCTGCTCAGGGTTGAGCCACATTGACACTGAATAGGTGTAGTCTTTGATAAGGTTATTCGGCAATACAATACCAGAGGCACCATCAAAGACCGCCGCCTTGCCTACCGAGCCATCCACATAGCTGATTTTACCGCCTTCAACGCCAATCAGGTTACCCACTACAGTGCCCGCACCGAAGTTAGCGGTACTGTCGTTAAGATTGTCTTCAAAGCTGTAGACTGCGACCGGTGTTGGCGGCGCCTTAGACTTAACGGTGGCGGTGAAGACTTTCGTCTGCGTCGCTTGACCGAGTTTTAAGGTTGCCGTTAGGGTCACCACCTTATCGGTTTCCTCACGGCCAGGCTGATTGACTGTGCCGCGGGTATCGATAATGGTTGGATCGGAAGAGACCCAAGTAATTGCCGAAGCATAAGGACCCGTTACTGGCAGTTCGATGTTTTCACGCACCGCAGATAAGTCGCCTAGCTCCAGAATGGCCGTTGCTGAGGACAAGAGTTCACTGTCAGCTAACTTGTCGATATCGAGGGCTTTGACTTCTTCAGCCGTTAATGCTGCTTCATATACCTTCAGCTCATCGATAAGGCCGTTGTATGGCAGATCCCAGTAGTTAACACCAAGACCGAAAATACCCTGTGCACCCGTATAGTAGTTGGCAAGGTTACCGCTACTGAAGCGCTCAACCCCGTTGATAAAGACTTTAACGAGCCCTTTATTGACGGAGAACGCTAGATGCGACCAAGTGTTTTCAGCGATGCGCTCACCGGTGACACCATCAAACCAGGTCTCCAGCACTGAGCTGCCGCTGGTATCGATATTATGGCTCCAGAACATGGTATTACCGTCCCAGCCCTGTGGCAGCAAACTGACCCAAGTATTGGAGAACTTGCTACCATCTTCAGCGGTTTGCTCGTTAACTGCGCCGAAGAATGCCGTGGTAAATCCTGTGATAACCGCAGGACTTGCCCAAAAAGACACAGTGTACTCGTAGCTGGAGATAATGCCCGATGGCAGTAACACCCCGTGGGCACCATCTAATGATAGGGCTTGTCCTTCAAAGCCTGTGGCGTAGCCAATGGCATCACCTGCTTTGTAGATCCTATCGCCAGTGGGTTGACCATCACCAAATAAGCCCAAGGAATCCTTGAGGTTATTCTCGAAGCTGTACTGGGCAATACGGTTATAGGTTTTACGGGCAAATACGGTGATTTGGAAGGTTTTAGTCACCTTCTTACCATTGACCATGATCGTCGCGGTTAAGGTCACGACCTTATCGCCCTCGCCCACGTTGGGTCGGATAATGGTGCCATCGGCACGGATCACTGACTCGTCGCTCGATTGCCACTCGATAGTTGATCCACGGGTACCTTTTGTCGGTAAGGCGATTTTACCTTCGGTAGCTTCGGTCGGCAGGCTAATGCCGTTTGCCGATGCCGTTAAAATTTCCTCAGTGGTTTTATCGGTGAGCTTCACGCCCCAAATACTCACCCCATCATTAGAAATGGCGCTAAATGTCGGCATGAGTTTGTTTTGCTCAGGATCCCATTGCCAAGCGAGTACGCCTTCAAAAGTGCCTAAATTGTCTAGCATTAAGGTGATTTGGTTGTCATCGCCCTGTTGGTATGTACCAGTCACATCGCCAGAAACACTGCCTTTATTGGTCCAAGTACGGGATAACTTAATGTGCAGGGAGGTGTGCGCCGCCGTATTGATATCTTTTGCGTGATTAATGAATTGATAATCACCAGTGACATCGATTTCATCGACAATGTTATCGCCGTTGATCGGCGCATAACGCTGTGGTGAGGCAACTAACCAACCATCGCTGTTGAGAAATAGCTCATGCACGCGCACGCTGTGACCTTCGCCGGTATCGGGGAAGCGCGTATGGAATACTAAGAAGTATTTGCCCGTTTGTGCATCATAAAAAGCGGAGTTGTGGCCGGGTGACAGGTAACCGTGATCATGACCCACATCGCCCGGGTGGGCCACAAATTGGAAACCGCCCATCAGTTTAACGCCATAGTCGGCGATATTGCCTGCGGCTGTTGCGCCAATCATGTCCAGACCCGCAGCATCGACATAGGGACCGTTAGGATTTTTAGAGCGAGAGATACGAATGTTGTAACCGTCTTTTTGGGCGAAGCCACCAAAGGAGGTAAACATATAATAGTATTCGGATTCAGGGCTATAGATAACATAAGACCCTTCAATCGCACTGTAGTTGCCGCCCATGATCTTAGTGCCATAGCCCTGATCCGCTAACGGTTTACCCGTTGCTGGATCTAACTGCATCACCCAGATCCCGCCGGAATAGGAACCATAGGTCATCCATAGACCGCCATCTTTATCGTAAAACACGGCTGGATCGATAGCGTTAGGGTCGACAAAACCATTGTAGTTTTGACCATTGGCACCGGGGTTTTCGGCTCCAACCTGTCCAGACTTTAAGATCAAGCCTTGGTTAACATAGGGACCGAGAATATTGTCCGAGATGGCCATCCCCAAATAGGAGCGCGATACGCAATCAATCTTATCGGGGCCGCCACAGAAGTCGTAATAGAAATGGTACTTACCGTCGGCAAGCTTTATCACATCCGGTGCCCACGAACCAACAAAGCCGCCCGTCCATGCTGTGCCTTCCGCGATTTCTGACTCATAGGTATTAAACAGGCTGCTCTTTGCTGCACCATCAGAGGCAATTTGTGTCCAGTTCATCAAGTCTGTAGAACTGGCCACCGCCAAATGTGAGCCGAAAACATAATAGGTACCATCGGTATCTTTAATGATGGAAGGATCATGAACTACTGCATTTTTGTAGCTCACCTCACCTGCAATTGTTGGATCTGCCGATGTCACAGGGGCTGGAGGGGTAAAGGTATTTGTGTCGTTCGCACTGTAGCTGCTGTCGTCCCCACCACAGGAGGCTAGTGCCATGATCAAGCTTGCTGACACGAATGAGCGTTTAAGCACCATGAGCGTCGTTCCTTTTATTGTTGTGTTTGATAATTAGGTTAGCGTGTATCAATGTATCAAATGTAAAAGTAATACAATACTACTGTAACACTAAAGTTACATTAGCATTCTGGGGATAGAAGTAAATATCTTGTGACAGAGATTTGTGAGATTTTGCAAAACATTTGACGTTAAGGTCAGCTTGCTGGGTCTGTTGTGCCTATTCAATTCAGGTCGTGTTTTCACCACTAAACCATCATTATTTTCAATTAATTCATTTTATTTCATATGGATAAATGTGATTCATCCCATTTTACGCATTTTAACGAAATGTGATCTTGCTTTCCTATTGCGTCAAACAGTGAGTTGACATGTAAATAGTCATACAATATGATTTTAACAGTTATGATAAATTCTTAACCTCGCCCGTTGGAGCGTAATTGACTTAACGCGGCGCACTATACGCTACAAAATAGGCTACAAAATTCTAAATTTTCAGGGACACTGTGGGGATGTCCGTGACTCTGAAGTGGAATAAAAAAGACCGGGACGTCAGATGGTGTCTTAGGCTACCGGGTCAAATAATAAAACTACCGGAGATTAACTAGATGTTTAAACAGACTTATTTGGCAAGTGCTATTCTGCTTGCTCTTGCTAGTCAAGCGACGTATGCGGCAGAAGCTGAAGCGACACAATCGCCTCAGGCAGAAGAAACGGCACAGCCCTCTTCTGGCGGCAAAGCGCAAAATAATAATGAAGAGATGGAGATCATACAGGTTCAGGGGATCCGCGGTAGTTTAAATAAAGCGGTAGAACTTAAACGTCAAAACATTCAAGTTGTCGATGCCATCGTTGCCGAAGATATTGGCAAATTTCCAGATAATAACGTGGTTGAAGCCTTACAACGGGTAACCGGTGTTCAAGTGACTGACCGCGCGTCTGGTGAGGCGAATGTTGTCAGTATTCGTGGTTTAACGGATGTGACGACCACAGTGAACGGCCGCCAAATCTTCACCGCAACGGGCCGCTCAGTTGCTATCGCCGATATTCCCGCTGCACTGCTTGGCAGTGTTGAAGTCTTTAAAACCCGTTCTTCTTCTCAAGTGGCCAGCGGTATTGCGGGTCAAATTGATATCCGCACCCATAAGCCTTTCGATTTTGAAGACAGTAAAGTCTCAGTTGCTGCTAAAGGCATCTATTCAGACCAACCCGATACTATCGACCCTAATTTCAGTGCATTAGCAAGTAACCGTTGGGATACCAGTATTGGTGAAGTGGGCGCTTTAGTTAACGTGTCTTATATCCGCACTAACTATAAAGATGAAAGTGTGTCACCTGGTGCATCCTTCCCCTACTTTGTTGAAGATGGTACTCGCATTACCAGTGGTTGGAACGTGGGTTCTGCCCATGGTATCGATACCAGCGCTGGCGCCACCATCGATGGCAAAGAATATCTACTGGCTCGCGATGCGATGTTTGGCAACATTCTCGAGGGCGAGCGTGAACGTCCTGCGTTTAATATCTCATTGCAATGGGCGCCAAATGATACCTCTGAATACACCTTCGAAGCCTTCTACAATGGTTATCGCAATGAAAGCTTTAACTCTATGCTGTTCAGTACCGTCGATTCTGCTGCCAATTGGCAACAAGTGATCCAGGATGGGATTGAAGTGTACGATGGCACCAATGTGGTGAAATCGCGCACCGCATACAATGCTTACAACTTCAGCAGTGGCGATCACTCCAAAGCCAGTACCGATAGTTATGTCTTCGCCTTAGGGGGTAAATGGGACATTACCGACGAGTTCCAATTAAAGTCGGAAGTCGTTTATCAGCAGAGTACCTATGAGAATGAATTTGCCGCAATGCGCGGTCAAACTACTGTTTACGGTGTCGCGATTGATGCTAATGCCGACGATGGTATCCCTAGCTGGAACTATTTAGATAATCCAGATACTGCGCTGGATGAGTCTGACTTAACTAACCCAGCCCTGTGGGAAACGGCAGATTTCTATGACAACGGTAGTAAAGATGAGGGTGATTCGTTGTCTTGGACAATGGATGGCAGCTTGTATGTGGATTATGCCATTTTCACTAAGGTGCAATTTGGCGCACGTTATGAAAAACGTAACGCTACTAACTCAAATCGCACGGCAAGCGGCGCGAAAAATATCGCTTATGCAGATTTAGATCCTTCCATGTATCTGGTGACGTCGGGCTTCTTTGAAGGTCGCGCGAATGTGCCAGATTCATGGGCGGTGATTAACGGTTACAACCTGTATAAAAATCGCAGTCAATTTGAGTCTCTCTGGGGCTTTGAACAAAGCAGCCTAGTCCTGCAAAAAACCTTCGATATTTCAGAACAAGCTTGGGCTGGCTACCTGATGGCTGACTTTGATACTGAAGTTTTTGGTAAGCGTTTAGATGGTCAAGTGGGCGTTCGTTACGAAGGCACTAAAGCGGATATGGACTTCTTTGACAATAAAGCCAAAGATGAAAACGACAATCTCTATACCGCCGTGAGCAGCGATACTACCGATACCTCTAAAGTGTTGCCTAGTTTTGTGATGCGTTATTGGTTAATGGATGATTTTGTTGCGCGTTTCGCCTACACCGAAACCATTCGCCAACCCGCCTTTGCGGATTTGAACTCTTTCACTTACTACACACCGGATTTGACCCAAGTAGGTTTCGGTTCGGCCAGTGGTGGTAACCCTGATTTAGAGCCTGTCACCTCTAAAAACTATGACTTCACCCTCGAATACTATTTTGGTAATGGCAATTCGATTTACGGTACTTACTTCAGCCGTGATATTGAAGGTTTAGTCTACAGTTCATTAACCAGAACCCTGTATGACTACGATGGTGATGGTATCGAGGAAGCCTATATTCTGAACCGTCCTGGTAACACCTCAAACGGTAAGTTAACGGGCTTTGAATTAGGTGCAGTGTACTTCCCTGAAGGATTACCAAGCTGGTTAGACGGTGTCGGTACTCAGCTTAGTGCGACACTGCTGGATTCGTCGCAGGATATTCCAGAGTTCGATAGCGCTACAGGTGAGCAAATTGGCTTTACGACCCGCGATATGTTTGGGGTATCCGATGAGTCTTACAGTGCAGTGTTGATTTACGATAAGGATTTCTTCAGCGCGCGTATGTCTTATACCTGGCGTAGTGAGTTCTTAAACTCCTATGATGCGGCGTTCTTTGCTATGCCTCGCGGTATCTATCGTAAGCCTGAGCAGTCATTGGACTTCCAGTTAAGCTACAACATCAGCGATGACTTAGTCGTGAGCTTCGATGCGACTAACCTGCTGGACGATGTGTATCAGGAATACTATGAGGATTCGACCCTATTTAACCGTACGAACAATATCTTCACTCGTACCTTTGCTCTGGGCGTTCGTTACTCCTTCTAATTGACCACTGTTGTGTAAACCGAAAAAGCTAATCCTGTGGATTAGCTTTTTTTTATGCATTTATTTTAAATGCATAGCAAAAGCCGTAGCCGCGCTTACGTACTTGCTGGCCATCAAACTGCTTTTGTCTCTGGGCAAGCTTTGTTAGTTTAAGGATCCCACTCTTCCTCGAATATTGACTATGTATACCGCTTGGTTCGACTTTACGCTGATCCCTATCGATATATTCACGCTGTTAACCTTAGCCTCGGCCTTTACTGCATTTTTTACCGCCTGCTTCGGGATTGGTGGTGGCGTAATGTTATTAGGCGTGATGGCGCAAGTCCTTCCGCCTCAAGTGATAATTCCCCTCCATGGCGTGGTGCAATTGGGCTCGAATCTGGGCCGCGCCCTATTAGGTTGGCAGCATGTGCAGTGGTGGCTTATCAGTCGTTTCTTACCCGGCGCGCTCGTTGGCGCCGCCTTGGGGAGCTTAGTGTTAGTCGCATTGCCGCCAAAGGTCATGTACCTCACCATCGCCTTGTTTATTTTGTATTCCTGCTGGGGACCGAAAATCCCCCGTGTGGTGCTGGGAACAGCCGGGACGATAATCGCTGGTGCGTTAACTACCCTTATTTCGTTATTTGTCGGCGCGACAGGTCCCTTAGTGGCGGCCTTTATCAAACAATTAGACGTTGACCGTTTTCGCACTGTCGCGACCTTTGCGATGGCGATGTCGCTGCAACATGGCGTCAAAATTATCGTTTTTGAAGGACTGGATATTCCTATCCTGCCCTGGTGGCCGCTGCTAGTTTGCATGATTTTAAGCGGCGCCTTGGGAACCTGGCTTGGCTTTAAGATGTTAGCGCGGGTGACGGATAAACATTTCGGCGTCGCCTTTAATTGGGTGTTGACACTGCTGGCGATACGTTTATTGTGGCAGGCCTTAGTGGGATAAAACTTGGGATAAGTGAGCCTGAATAAAAAAGAGCAGCAGCTGCATACACAACTACTGCTCTGGTGCCGAGCAAACAAGGCTCAACCAAGATGCCGTTAAGCGACCTCAACTTAAACGACATTACAAGCACGCGTTTATACCCAAGCTACCTGAAGATACGAGTTTCAGAGCGCCTAGGGCGCTTCAATTCAAGGCGCATCG
Organism: Shewanella seohaensis; assembly: GCF_023283775.1. Taxonomy (NCBI): domain Bacteria; kingdom Pseudomonadati; phylum Pseudomonadota; class Gammaproteobacteria; order Alteromonadales; family Shewanellaceae; genus Shewanella; species Shewanella seohaensis. The sequence continues at coordinate 125,575 of NZ_JAKILE010000008.1, read as the reverse complement.
ATGAAAAAATGTCGACCACCTTTTGAATTGATGTAACACAGAAGTGGAGTGCCCTAGGCGCTCCGTCCCGGCGGGTTTTAACGTACTTTATGCTGTGTTGGTTATTTTTAACTTAGCTCACTAGGTTCTCAAATAACCGCCTTGCCTAAAGTGCGTTAAACTCCCGCTGAATCCTACATCTTCAGGTTGTTTGGGTATTACCACCGCCGTGGTGATGCTCAGTTATTTAGAGGGATGAATTATTTCACCTCTCTAAAATAGAACTGTTGTGAAATGGTGTTTTTCCACACGTCTTCCACTATATTATCGCCATTGGCATAGGAGCCATTGGCCACTTTCATAGACGAACCGCCCTTGCGTGACACTAGCCTTAATGAGCCATTTGGCATTAATTCGCTACGGAACTCGCTGTCGATTGCATTACACGCCCCTAGCTCCAGATTACCTTCGTTGGTCACAAGGCATTGTTGCGCCTTGTTGTTTGAAAGTTGGATGGATTGCAGATGGTAAAATCCATCGGTTGTCGGCATTGCTTGCCACTGCTGACAGGCATCGCCGGTGTATTCAAACTGAGCCACATTGGCATTAGGTTTAAGCTGACATTGTTCGGCGCTGACCACTCGGCCGCTATGGGCGTTGACTATGGCAAATGTTGAGACAGGCTCAATCCGCCAATCGGTGCATTCACTGACACGGTTTTCCCCCGCAATCACCTCTGCGCCGGCCTTTTTACTGCAGTTTTTCGCCTGCAGATTGCCGATAGAGCGATCGTTTGCGAAACGGAACCAGCCTTCACGGGTCGAATCCACCGACCAACGCTGACAACGGGAAGCGACCCAAGGCGCAGTATTCAGTGCCGTTGAAGACTCATCTTGGCACTGAGCCTGAGTTAAAAAGGTTCCCTGACCCACATTAGCAAAGCGATACAGACCATCGTTACTCGGATCAATTACCCATTGGCTGTTGTCATCTTCGCACTTACCGACACTGACCTGGCCCTTGGCATTGGTCACTAGGCATTGACCTACCTCACGATTCACGATGCGGTATTTTACACCTTCCACTTGAGTGGTTATCGGGCCAAACTCGCCACTAGGGACAGGCAATTGCTTTTTATCCGCCATCGGTTCGCCAAATTTAGGCAAGCCTTTGTTATCCCAAGTAAAGGGTTGAGCACGTGCCGCTCGGGTACCACTACAGCCATCGGAGGCCGAGGAGTTGCCATGGTAAATGAGCCAATCTTCTTTCCCATCGGGAGACTTGAAGAAACCATGATGGCCAGGGCCATAGACGCCATTGGCTTTGCTAAAGAAAGGCTTGTCGTACTTAGTCCATGCGGCAGGATCCATAGGATCGTCACCTGTGAGTTCAACCACGGCCAAGGAATAATCCTCAGTGTTACAAAAGCTTGCCGAGTGAACTAAGAAGGTTCTGCCCTCATGCTGGATGATTTCAGGGCCTTCGTTGACGTTTAAGCCTGATTTTTCCCAGTCGTGAATGGGCGCAGTGATCACCTTATGTTCGCCCTCGACGGTCCAAGGATTGCTCATCTTGGCAATCAAGTTGACTTGATCTTGGCCATGCCATTCGGACCAGAGGAAATATAACTGGCCTTTATACTCCAAATAGCTGCCGTCGATATTCCAGTGGTCGGGCATTGGCGTGCCCTTAAACTTGTATGGCCCCATAGGGTCACTGCCTTCACTCTCGAGGATATGGTTACGCTGGCCATCGAAGTTTTCAGCCACGCCCGAGGTGTAAATCACATACCAACGTAATCCCCCTGCAGTTTGCAGAGGGTGGAATTCGAATGCCCAAAAATTACAGCAGTTGGATTTATCGGTACCGCTCCAAATATTGTGGGCCGGCGCATCGGCAAGCCCTGCAATGGTGGGCGATTTACGCATCACCAGCTCAGAGGTCCACGTGGTGGTCGTTAGGTAATAGTTACCATTGTGGTATTCGAGCCAAGGATCGGCCCCATTTCGAAATAACGGATTCGCAAAGGTCGCTGCGGTAATGCGGTTTTCATCCGCGCCCTTCGCACTCTCTGCTGCATGTAGGTTACCTGCCCACAAGCAGGTCGCACTAAGTCCCATGGCCAGCGCAAGCGTAGCCATTCGTTTGTTGATTGTATGAGTCATTATTATTTTGTTCCTTCGGGTGCAACTAATACGCTCTGGTATTGATTGAGCGCCTTAGGATCGACCTCTGGCCAACCTTGGCGCCAGCTCAGTTCCGCCATCTTGAGTTTTTGTAAGCCATTATCAGCCGATTCGTAGGCATGAAAGACTAAGTAATCTTTGCCATCGAAGGCATAAACACTGTTATGGCCCAATCCAGGCCAAGCCTTAGTGCCATGCAGTAAAACCGAACCGCCGCCTTGCGCCATGTCTTTGCCCTCTTTATCGAGGTAAGGCCCTGTCACCGTTTTGGCGCGGCCCACGGCTAAGTGGTAAGTGCTGTCGTCCCCACGACAGCAAAGGCCATAGGAGACAAAAAGATAGTAATAGCCATCCTTTTTATAGATAAACGGCGCTTCGATTTCAGCAGGACCTGGCTCAGTTTCACCCAGCAGTGAGGGGCGTTCTAGCTTGGCTAGCGTGTGCCACTCCTCTGGTTTGGCGATAGAGATAAAGTCTGGATTGAGTTTGACCAGTTTTAACCCTTGCCAAAAGGAGCCAAAACTCATCCAAGGCGTACCCAGCTCATCGACAATAATATTGGGATCAATCGCGTTCCATGCATCGCGATTTGGCACAGATTGAATCACGATCCCCTTATCTGTCCACTGATAGTCCTTTGAATTTTTGTCGAGGGTTTTATTGACTGTCACACCAATGGCCGAGGTGTTTTTACCAAAGGCTGATACTGAGTAATACAGATAAAACAAGCCGTTATGCTCAATGATATCCGGCGCCCATAAATGTCCGTTAAACTCTGGCGCAACGTCCTTTGCCCAGCTAGGCTCGGTTTCGAATACCCGCCCAGCTAATTCCCAATGGATCTTATCCTTTGAGGAATAATAGGTAATACCGGGGCCTGTGCTGAAGAGATAATACTGTCCGGCCTCTTTTGCCATCACAGGATCGTGAATACTCACCTGCTTGGCACTCACTTGGCCTAGGGTTCCCAATACGCCTAGCAGCGCACAATTGAGCATCTTAAGGTGACGTTTTAGGGCTGTTTTCGGTGTGACTCTCATAGCTGGCATCAATTCTCCTTATGAACCCCATCCCATATAACAAAATAGTTATTATGCTATTGTATGATGAATTAAGTTATCATACTATCAGGACAAGGAAGTAACAATCAAATGCAAAAAAATTAACAGGAGAAAAATGTGTTAACATTGCGGATGCGGTAAATTGCAAAGTAACACAATAACTCACTGTTTATAATAAATATAATAAGGATTTCTGATGAGTTCTCATAAATTGTCAGTCATTGAAAAGATCGGTTACGGCTCCGGGGACATGGCCGTTAACGTGGTGATTTCGTCAATGATGTTAATTATTACCTTCTTTTATACCGATATTTTTGGGTTAAAACCCGCCGATGTCGGGATATTGTTCCTGTTGGTTCGTCTTATCGATGCCATTACCGATCCTTTAATGGGCATTATTAACGATAAAGTGACCACCCGCTGGGGAAGATATCGCCCCTACTTCCTGTTTATGGCAATTCCCTTTGGTATTTCGGTCTTCTTAACCTTCTCAACCCCGGATTGGGATTACAATGCCAAACTTATCTGGGCCTACTCGACCTATATTCTGGTCACTATCATCTTCACCACTGTGACTATTCCCTATATTTCGATTATCAGCGTGATCACCGACGATCCAAAAGAGCGGTTATCCGCCAACGGTTATCGTTTGTTCTTCGCAAAGATTGCCGCCTTTTTAGTGACTATTATCGTGCCTATGCTAGCGTCTGCCTGGGGCGGTGAGAACATTGCCGCGGGCTATCAAAAAGCCATGGGCGTGATGGCATTGATGGCAACACTACTGTTTTTATTCTGCTTTTTCACTACCACAGAGCGCGTGGCCTACAAGGTGGAAACTAAGCCTGTTGGCATGCAACTGCGATTATTGTTCAAAAACGATCAATGGTTAGTGTTAGTCGCGATTTGTGTGATTGGTACCATTGGCTATGTGATCCGCGGCTCGGTAGCAGCCTACTACGCCACCTATTACTTGGGCGGCGATGCCAAAATGCTCTCGGCATTCCTGTCGACCGGTGTGGGTGCTGCGATTCTTGCCATGGTCGCTTCAACTTGGATCACTAAGCGTTACTGCAAACTAAAACTCTTCCGCTATAGCCAAATCGTGGTTGGGATCTTAAGCGCCATCATGTTCTTTGCCGTGCAACCGGGCGACATAGTGCTGGCCTTCGTACTCTACTTTGCGATTTCATTCGTGGTGGATTTACATGCACCTGTCTTCTGGTCGGTGATTTCAGAGTCGGTGGATTATGGCACAGTCAAAACAGGCCACAGGGTCTCTGGCCTTGCCTTTGGTGGGATCTCATTCGCCCAAAAAGCGGGTATGGGCGCGGCGGGATTTGTGGTGGGTATGCTGCTGACCTACTTTAACTATCAACCCGGTGAAACCCAAAGCGAGTTTGCGTTGACCGGTATTTCGTTAATGCTGACGGTGATCCCTGGCGCATTCCACGCGCTGATGGGCTTACTGATGTTCAAATACAAGATTTCTGACCGCGTTTATGAAGAAATCAAACAGGCTTTACCCGAGCAGGCCCATTCAAGCCAAACGGACGCCAACTTCACGTCTAAGGCTCTCGCCTCTAGCACTGAAGCCTCTGAGGCCGTAACGCCTAAGACTGCTGCGCCCCAAGTATCGGCGTAATCTTTCTGCGATAACACCATAAGCCCCTACCCAGGGGCTTTTTTATCACGCAAAAACCGAGTTAATCCAAACGTAATACTCCAATCCGTATAATAAAGGGAGCCAAGATGAACACTGCCCGATTGTTTGGCCTTTGCCTGTTATTGCCATTAACTTGCCCATTCGTATCCCAGCCAAGTTTTGCTAGCCTTACCCCCATTCCCCTAAACGATGTGCGCCTCACAGCCGGGCCGTTTCTGCATGCCCAGCAGACCGATTTGGCTTACATCATGTCGATGGATCCCGAGCGACTACTGGCCCCTTACCGCAAGGAAGCGGGAATTGCGACTACCGCCGACAACTACCCCAATTGGGAAAATACGGGCCTTGATGGCCATATCGGTGGGCATTATCTATCGGCATTGGCCCTAATGTATGCCGCCACGGGTGATCAGGCGGTGCTTGAGCGACTCAACTACATGGTGGCCGAGTTGGAAAAGTGCCAACAGGCCCATGGCAATGGTTACGTGGGCGGTGTCCCCCATGGAGACAAATTATGGCAGCAGGTCGCCGCTGGTCATATCGAAGCGGATCTGTTTACGCTCAACCAATCATGGGTGCCTTGGTATAACCTGCATAAGGTATTTGCGGGCCTGCGGGATGCCTATCTTTATACTCAAAATCCTACAGCGAAGAAAATGCTCGTCGGTTTTGCCGATTGGATGCTGGATTTAAGTCGCAATCTAAGTGATGAGCAGCTGCAGCTTATGCTGCGCACCGAATATGGTGGCTTAAATGAAACCTTAGCGGATGTGTACAGCATTACAGGTCAAAACAAATACTTAAATCTTGCGAATCGCTATACGGATCAGAGGCTGTTACAACCCCTGTTGCAGCATCAAGATAAACTGACGGGCCTACATGCCAATACACAAATTCCTAAAATTGTGGGAGTGGCACGTATTGCCGAACTCAGTCATAACAAGGCGTGGTTAGAGAGCGCCGATTACTTTTGGCAGCAAGTGGTACACCAGCGCACCGTTTCCATTGGTGGCAACAGTGTGCGCGAGCATTTTCATCCCAGTGAAGACTTCAGCAGTATGCTCGATTCGGTAGAAGGCCCTGAGACCTGCAATACCTACAACATGCTGAAATTGTCTAAATTACTCTATGAAAACAAACGTGATTTACGTTATATCGATTACTACGAGCGTGCGCTCTACAACCATATTCTCTCGTCCCAGCATCCGCAAACTGGCGGCCTAGTGTATTTTACGCCAATGCGCCCAGACCATTACCGCGTCTATTCCTCGGCGCAGGAAAGTATGTGGTGTTGTGTCGGCTCAGGCATCGAAAACCATGCTAAATACGGCGAGCTCATCTATGCCGAGGAGGACAACAATCTGTTTGTGAACCTGTTTGTCGATTCCGAGGTCAACTGGAAAGCCAAGGGCATCAGCCTTAGCCAAAGAACTCAGTTTCCCGATGACAATACTTCGCAGATGATTATCCATCAGGAAGCGGACTTTACCCTCAATCTGCGCTATCCCACATGGGCTAAGGGGGACGTGACCGTGAGCATTAATGGCGAGCCGCAAAGGTTTACACCGACTCAAGGGCAATATATTCCCTTAACACGGCACTGGCGCAAGGGCGATAGCGTGACCATCACCTTACCTATGGACATTAGTCTTGAGCAGCTACCCGATAAAACCGCCTATTACTCAGTGCTTTATGGACCAATTGTGTTAGCGGTAAAAACGGCGCCTATCGCTAACGAAGCCTTAAACTTTATCGGCGATGCCAGTCGCATGGGGCATATTGCCAGTGGCCCTATGTGCGAACCCAGTCAGGCGCCGATTTTTATCAGTGATGGAACCCGCTTTTTAACCGATATCCGCCGTGAGCCCATGAGTCAGCTGCAATTTACCACGGGGAAAGCCCGTACAAATCAAGCGAGCCCCATCACGCTGATCCCCTTCTTTCGCCTGCATGACAGCCGCTATACCTTGTATTTTGGCCAGAGTGCTCCCGATGAATGGCAACAAAAACAGCAAGAGTTAGCTCAAAAAGCCAAAATGGAAGCCAAGCTGATGGCGCAAACCTTAGATAGTGTGCAGCCCGGTGAGCAGCAACCTGAGTCGGATCATTTCTTTAAGGCATCAAAGAGTGAAGCTGGCCTTAATGGTAATCGCCATTGGCGCCATGCCCAGGATTGGTTTAGCTATCAACTCGATGCCAAAGGTGAACCGCAACCCATATTACGCTTAACTTACTTTGGCTTGGATGCTGGGCGACGTTTCGACATTTTGATCAACGATAAACGCCTTGCCGAAGTCACTCTGCCTGCCGATAAGGGGCCGACATTTTACAACGTCGACTACCCTATTCCCGCCGACAGGCTTTCGGATAGCACAGTGCCCTTCAGGGTGAAATTTGTGGCAAAACCGGGCTCGATTGCCGGCGGTTTATATGAGGTGCGCCTGCTAAAAAGTGAGCCAAGCTCGACTCATTAAGCGAGCATCCCGAGCGCATGTAGGCACTAGGGCTTAAAACACTGATTCAGATAAGGGAAAGTGAAACGCTTTCCCTTGTTTTTATCCCCTTACCCAGAGTTTCTACGCTTGGCACTACCTGATGTTTGCTGGTGGCCCTATGCGACTTGCCGTAAATAACAACCACTACCCATCAATATTTCAGTCACCATTTCAGTCAATATTGAGTCTGACCTCGTCGGTAACAAACGAAATAAGCCAATTGAGTTGAAAATTTTTGTTGGCAATATTCAGCGCCATTGCTGATAAAAACTAGCGATAATCTCTTTATCATTACAATTTTGAACAAAATAATCGATATTAGCATCGCTTTGATCGCCAAACCAAACGGAGAACAATATTGTCTGCTGGTTTAGCGGGCGCATGGCTTTAACCTCATTGAGCGCCCTGACTAATATGGCGTACAAGGCTTTAAGGAAAGCATCGTATGCCTCTTCGGACTCGAGCGCCTCAGCGTCCTCTTGCAGCAATTGCAGTTTGTCGTTAATCGCCTCAAAAATGTCTTCATTTTCATTGTGATGTGGAGAGTCGCAGGTCGACCAGCGCAGCGTTTGCTTAAGCTGTGCGAGGGATTTATGCCGAAAACGATGATCGTTTTGATATTGCTCTGCGACGGCCGTCAGGCCTTCCTCGGTGAAGAGGGTGACGCCTAAATATTCCACTAAAGGCGTGCTGTATAGGCAAAAACCGTAGAGGGTTTGCGCCGGATATTCTGACAGCCACCAATCGTAATATTTCGCAAGTGCCAGAGTGAGTTCCTGAGCAAACTCATTCATTCTTTCCTCAATATTTGCACTAAGCTTGTCCTTGTTTATCGCCATACCCTTTCTCCTCGAACTTAGCAAAATCATCATCACTGATATTCACTTCCACACGCAGGCAGTGCTTCTGCCCACCATGTGAATGCTCGGGCGGCAATATAACATCAACAGGTTCAAAGATTGAATCGGTTAAGTGATTGAAATATAGATTGGAATAGCATGTTGCGCGTGCGAGCCTAAAAATCGCGATTCACCTAAGCAATAGCGCTTAAGTCAGGCATAAAAAAGCGGGGCTGCATAAGCATGCCCCGCGGGTATCACATCATTTATGGCGGCAAATGAATTAGTAGAGGTTGAACAAGGGGCGCCCGCTCTCATCAAATGACACCGCTAACGTTCGCGCATGGCGATTGGGATCATAGAGTGGATCTTTAATGATTTGCGCTAATGGACGGGTATCTGTTTTTGGCACCACGCTAGGATCGCCCACCGCATGTTCATAATCACGGGCATGGTAAACACAGATGGGCGTTACGCCATCTTCTGCCACGGTGAAACTGTTATGACCAGGGCCGAAGATTTGCTTGTCGACATCCGTGCACAGCACTGGCTGGCGGGTTTTCTTCCAGGAGTTACGATCGAGCAAATCAGCATGCTCATCGGCTTCCATATAACCCATGCAATAACAAGCACCTGTGGCGCTGGCTGAGAAGGTAATGAAGATTTTCCCCTGGTGTTTAAGCACTGCAGGCCCTTCGTTAACCCAAAAATCGACGCGCTCCCAATCATAATCTGGGGTGGTAAGCATAAATTGCGCCGTCTTTAACTTGATGGGCGATGCCATTTCCGCAAGATACAGGTTGGATGCCGCAAATTGTCCACCGGTTTTCTCCGCCCAGCAGAAGTAACGCTTACCGTTGTTTTCGAAAATGGTCGCATCTAAGGAAAAGTCGATAAAGGATTTATTATCACCCTCGGCCGCCTGCATCATGCCAAGTTCAATCCATTCATCATTTAATGGATCTTGTCCCAGACACTCAAGCACATAGGGGCGTAATGCCCAAATATTTTCCTCTTCGCTGGCCGCGAAGTAGATGTACCATTTGCCGTCGAGATAATGGATCTCGGGCGCCCATACGTGGCGGCTCATCGGGCCGCTTTGGTGTTTAAACCAGATATCGAAGGTTTGGGCGTCTTTCAAGCCGTCTAAGGTCTTGGATTTACGCAGTTCAATCCGATCGTAGGTCGGAACAGAGCCCGTAAAGTAGTAATAACCATCGCTATGTCGGTACACAAAGGGATCGGCGCGCTGCTCGACTAGGGGGCTGTTTGTTGCTCTTATCATGGAAAACCTGTCTATTTCGATTACTTAAGTGTGCTGTTCGTGTCTGTTAATGCATTTCGCTTATTCGCGGGATTGCGTGTCTTGCTGATTAAATGTTTGGCTATCGCTCTGCTGATTATCAAATACTGGGAAACCGTCCGCCGACCAGCGAATGGCGCGGTAGTAAGTGTGTCTATTACCGTCAGTCAATGGTGTCCCCTGCAGCTCAAGGTAATTACGTGCATGGTAAAACATCAGCTCGGTTTTACCATCCTCTGCCAGCACAAAACTATTATGGCCAGGACCAAAACGATTCAGGCTCGGCTCAGTGGTAAAGACTGGGCTTGGCGATTTATGCCAACTCTTAGGATTGAGTAAATCGGCATTTTCATCGGCCCATAACAGCCCCATGGCATAGCGGTCATCCGTGGCACTGGCTGAATAGGTCACGAAGACTTTACCGTTTTTAACAAGCACCGCGGCGCCCTCGTTGACTTTAAAGCCTAAACGCTCCCAATCCAATAAGGGCTCGCTGATAATGGTTTCGTTATCAGAGAGTTGAGTTGGCGATAGCATTTTGGCAATCACTAAGCCGGTGTTGTAACGCTTGGCTTTGTCCTGCTGCGCCCAAATAAAATAACGCTCGCCCTTGAGGCTAAAGCTGGTCGCATCGAGGGAGAAAGCATCCTGCGCCGATTGTAACTTGCCAAGTTCTTGCCATTGGCCCGTCATCGGTGAGTCGCCCTCGAGTCCTAAAACAAACATGCGGTTATGAAAACGCACATCCTTATTGCTGGCCGCAAAATAGATATACCAGCGACCATCGATTTTGTGCAGCTCAGGTGCCCAAATATCGATACTCATGGGGCCGGTTTCATGCTTGTGCCACAGGGTTTTAGGTGTGGCTTGGCGTAAACCGTCGATGGTTTTGGCGTGGCGAAGTTCGATGCGGTCAAACTCAGGCACTGAGGCAATAAAGTAGTAACTGCCGTCATCATCGCGGATCACCCAAGGATCCGCCCTTCTCTCGATAAAGGGCGCATTCGCATCGAGGGTTTGCGCCGTGGCGCTGTGGGATTGTGCGCGGCTAATCTCAAGCACAGGCACAGCTTGCGCTAATGGCAGCGCCAATGCGGCGAGTAAGCCACAGGTCAAAGGCAAGCGCCGAAAGACCGACAGGTTAGGTTGACGATTATCCATGTTGTGTTTTGCGTCCATTCAAGAGTTTCTGTAACAGGATGAAGAAGAACAGTAACAGGCCAATGACAATCTTGGTCCACCAACTGCTTAAACTGCCATCGAAGGTAATATAGGTTTGAATCACCCCCATCAAAATCACCCCAAGCACAGTGCCGAGCACAAAGCCACTGCCGCCAGTTAGCAAGGTGCCACCAATGACCACGGCGGCAATGGCATCCAGTTCGACGCCAATGGCGCCAAGCGCATAGCCCGAGAAGGTGTAAAAGGTAAAGACAATCCCCGCCAGCGTTGCCAGGAAGCTACTGATGGCGTAAATACTGATGGTAGTTTTAGCGATGGAAATCCCCATCAGCTCGGCGGAATGTTGATTGCCACCAATGGCATACACATTCGTACCAAAACGGGTGTAATGCATAACCACGGCGATAATCACAAAGAACAGGATAAAGATCAGCGAGCTTAAATCGAGCGCGCCATTGCCTGGTAGTGCAATGCTCATCTCGGCCACTGCATCGTAAAATGGATGGTCAATGGCAATCGACTCTTCGCTGAGCGTTGTCGCTAAGCCCCGCGCTAAGAACATGCCCGCAAGCGTTACAATAAATGGCTGCAACTTATACACATGGATAATAGTGCCCATGAGTGCGCCAAACAGAGTGCCTAGGGGCAGAATAACCGCAAAGGCTAACAATGGATGCCACTGGTACTCGGTGATTAATAAACTAGTGACGACTCCACTTAAGGCGATGACGGCGCCAACCGAGAGATCGATCCCGCCAGAGATAATCACTAAGGTCATGCCTAATGCGGTGATCAATAGGAATGCATTGTCACGCAACAGGTTGGTGACCACTCGGCCACTGGCAAAACCATCAAACTGAAAGGTGCCGACCAGAAACATGGTCAGTAATAATGAGGCGGTGATCCACAGCGGGATAAAACGTCTTGCTATCATAGTTTTTCTCCTGTTGCTGTACTGGCTTTTGCACTTGTGCCCTTTTCTGCTGGTTTGGCATCCGCTTGACGCTTGGATGTGAACAGCGCCGACAATTGGCGCCTAAATTTAGCCGATTGCAACAGCAGCACGGTCAGGATAACGATGGCCTTGATCAGCAAGTTAAATTTAGCGGGTAAACCACTGACGATAATCGTGGTCGCTAAGGTTTGAATGATCAGCGCGCCGACGACCGACAAAATTAACGAGAAACGCCCGCCCGTGAGCGCTGCGCCGCCAATCACGACGGCCAGCACGGCATCGAGTTCAAGCCAAAGCCCAGCGTTATTCGCATCTGAACCTTGGATATCGGCGGTGCTGATCATGCCAGCCAACGCCGCGCACAGACCCGCAATGCCATAGGCGAACAGTTTGATGGATTTATCGTTGATCCCAAGGTAACGACTTGCCTTGGCATTACAGCCAACCGCTTCGATAAAAAGCCCTAAAGCGGTTTTACGCAGCAGTAATTGGCTGAAGGTTAGCATCCCAATCACAATCCACACTGGCATCGGCAGGCCTAAAAACTGGCCCACGCCAATGGCGGCAAAGCCAGGATGCTGGAAGGTGATAATTTGCCCTTGATTGATAAGCTGAGCAACACCGCGCCCCGCCACCATGAGCAGTAAGGTCGCGACAATTGGTTGAATACCTAAGAAACTCACCAGACCGCCATTAATACAGCCAGCGAAGAGCCCAACGATCAAGCCTGCCGCAATAACGGTGACTAAGCTGATATCCGGCACTAACAGTAGATTGGCGCAAACCGCGCCTGCAATCGCCATTACGGCACCAACCGACAGGTCGATTCCGCCAGTAGCAATCACGAGACTCATACCAATGGAGAGCAGCGCCACGGGTGCACTGCGATTTAAGATATCAATCAAAGAGCCATAGAGTCTGTCGTCTTGATAGCTGATATTGAAGAAACTGCTGTCAATAAACAGATTGGCCAGTAACAGAATAGTTAAGGCCAATAGTGGCCACAGGTATCGACTAATGGAGGTCGACTTACCCGCTTGGTAACGGGCATTTTTTTCTTGAACCATGGTCTTATGACTTTCCTGCATCCGTGGTTGCCGCTCAGATGAATGCGCCTCAGATGCGTTCATCTGGGGTGAGATCAAATCGGCGGACATGCGTGTGGATGATAGGGTTTCGGCTGAGCTTTTCATTTATCCCTCCGCAATCGCTTGCATTACGTGTTGCGAGGTTAATTCCGCTCCTGAAAGTTCACGTACTGCGTATCTGTCGCGTAATACCACGACTTTATTTGAAAAGGCCACGAGCTCATCGAGCTCAGACGATGCAACCAGCAGCGACATGCCTTCATCACACAAGGTTCTGATAAGTTTGACGATTTCGGCGTGGGCGCCAATATCGATGCCGCGGGTCGGCTCATCCAGTACCAATAAAATCGGCTCTATGGCTAACCAACGCGCGAGGATCACCTTCTGTTGATTACCACCACTCAACTGTTCTATGGGTTTATCTGCGTCCGGTGTCGCAATCTGTAATTTATCGATAAAGAACTGGGCAATTTCCTGCTGCCGAGCTTTAGATAGATACCGCCACCACCCGATACGCGCCTGCAGCGCGAGTATGATGTTTTCACGAATCGATAAAGGGCCGATGATGCCGTCAATCTTGCGATCTTCTGGGCACAGGGCGATTCCAGCGCTGATTGCATCCACGGGTTGTGACAGATTCAATTTCTGCCCAGCCAAATGAATACTGCCGCTATCGACCAAGTCCAGCCCAAAAACGGCGTTGCAGACTTCGCTGCGCCCAGAGCCTAGCAGCCCCGCAAGTCCAACTGCCTGCCCCTTTGGCACGGTGAGATTCATCGATTGGATTGAACCTTTTACCGACACATCTTTGAGGGACAAGAGCACAGCCTCAGCGCGGGTGACTGTGCGCTCCTTTTCCTGTTTATCAACCAATTGCTCCTGCAGAGAACGCCCGAGCATGGCTTCAATCAACTTAGGTTGTGGCAGTTCTGCCGTCAGATATTCGCCGATAAACTGCCCGTTACGTAACACGGTAATGCGATCGCTTATCTGATAAACCTGATCGAGGAAGTGAGTGATAAAGACGATAGCCACGCCCTTGGCTTTGAGCTGGTTTAAGATCCCAAACAGCACTTGCACTTCTTTGGCATCTAAGCTCGCCGTAGGCTCATCGAGCACTAATACCTTGGCCGACATGGCTACGCCGCGGGCGATGGCGATCAGTTGCTGCACCGCGATGGAATAATCCGACAGCGGTGCGCTAACATCGATATCCAGCTTGAACTGGGTTAACACGGCCCGCGCGTCGGCATACATTTTTTTAAAATGGATCAACCCAAGGCGTCGCGGTTCGTAACCGAGGAACAGGTTTTGTGCCACGGTCAGATTAGGCACTAAGTTCACCTCTTGATAAACCGTGCTGATCCCCGCCTTTTGCGCGTCCATTGGTGTGTTGAAGTGTTGCGGCTCACCTAGAAAGAGGATGTCGCCCATGTCTTTCGACTGGGCGCCTGTCATCACTTTCACCAGCGTCGATTTACCCGCACCGTTTTCGCCCAATAGGGCGTGAACTTCCCCCGCAAATAACCGTAAGCTCACATCCTCAAGGGCTTTAACGCCCGGATAATGCTTACTGATCTGCTTGAGTTCTAAAATAAGGCTCATAGCGCTATTCCCCAAGAAAGCGTCAATGGGATTATTGCTGGCGGCGCTTTTCGTACTCTGCGGCCGCGGTTTCTTGGGTAAATACATCACCCGTGGTGCTAATAAGCTTGGCTTGATCCTTATTGCCCTTCAGGTACGCATCGATAGCATCGAACGCTGGGCCGCCTAAGTATGGGCTAAGCTCAACCGTGGCATTAACATCACCATCGGCCATGGCCTTAAAGTAATCGGGAACACCGTCCACTGAGACAATCAGAATATCTTTGCCCGGTTTTAAACCCGCTTCTTTAATGGCTTGCACCGCGCCAAGGGCCATTTCATCGTTATGCGACCACACGGCGCACAGTGGCTGACCGTTTTGCGCCTTGAGGAAACCTTCCATCACTTCTTTACCCTTAGCGCGGGTAAATTCGCCGGTTTGGCTACGAACGATCTTGGCATTGGGATAATTGGCAATCACTTGGTTAAAACCGGCGGCGCGATCAATCGCTGCGGTTGCACCTACTGTGCCCTGCAACTCGGCGATATCGCAGTTGCCTTGGGTTTTATCCATTAGCCATTGGCCAATCTTGCGGCCTTCTTCGGTAAAGTCGGAGGCGATACGGGTAAGGAATAAGGAGTCATCATCGACCTTAATATTACGGTCGACAATCACCACAGGAATATGGGCACGTTTGGCTTCTTTGAGTACGGGTTTCCAGCCTGTTTCTACCACGGGAGCGATAATAATGGCATCCACGCCTTGGGCGATAAAGCTACGCACGGCTTTGATTTGGTTCTCTTGTTTTTGCTGAGCGTCGGCAAATTTTAAATCGATGCCACGCTGTTTGGCTTCGGCCTTGACCGCTTCACTAAAGCTGGTGCGCCAACCACTCTCGGAGCCAACCTGTGAAAAGCCCACCGTGGTGGCGTAGGCACAAGTTGCACTGACAGCCCATAATCCCAATGCGGTAATGATTTTATTATGTTTCATTATTATTCCCTTTATAATTTTAGGTAACAGAGATCCCCTAGCCTGCTGTTAACAGCAGGCCAACTCGTACAAATAAATGTTATTTCGCCTTGATTGAATTAAATATTCTTAAACTTATGTACCGTAATTTGTTGATATTGAGTATTTGCCTCAAGCATGACACTCGGGAAATGGTCAATGTTTACCGCATTCGGATAACCGTGGGTTTCTAAACACAGGCCATGGAATTGATTAATGCTATAACCTTCATCATCAATATGGCTGCCATCGAGAAAGTTGCCACTATAAAATTGCACGCCGACTTCAGTGGTACTAATTTCGAGTTCTCGGCCAGAAAGCGGATCTTTTAACACCGCAATAGCCTGCAAACTGTTTTTATTGTCTGGATTTCTATCCATCACAAAATAATGATCATAACCATTAGTTAATTGCTTAATATCCGTGGCAATTAGCTTCGGTTGTTTGAAATCGTAAGCGCCATCGTCGACTAAGGTTAATTCGCCTGTTGGGATCTGTTCATTATCGAGCGCCAGGAAATGGCTGGCTTGAATGGAGAGTTCGTGCCCTAAAATGCCTTGCTGTTTGTTGGAGGCAAGATTCCAGTAAGCATGATTGGTTAAACAGACGGGGGTGGTTTGATCGCAAACGGCTTGATAGTTCAGGGTTAATTCATTGTTTTCATTGAGACGGTATTCTAGCTTGATGGCAAGATTACCCGGAAATCCTTGACCGCCATCGGGGCTGGTAATGCTGAAAACTGCCGCCACACTGTCATTGTCCTGCAGCGTCTCAACCTGCCAAGTGCAATGGCTTAATCCTTTAGGTCCGCCGTGAAGTTGATTGTTGCCTTCATTGGCGACTAATTGAATTGTTTTACCTGCTAAGGGGAATTGTGCTTTACCAATGCGATTTGCGACACGGCCGGCGGTAATACCAAAATAATACGGATTAGTCGCCCAATCTTTAATATCTTGATAGCCAAGACTTAATGAAATAGGTTCTTGCCCTTGACCATAAAGTTTGACCGACCAAATACTGGCGCCGTAATTTGACAGAACCACTTCAAGCCCGTGGCTATTGGTGAGCGTGACTAATTGTAATTCATCCGCAAATGCGGCGTGTTGTAGGCTTTTTTTAGTAACAGAGAGTTGCATGGTGAGTGCTTTACCTTTTATTTAAAATAAACTCAGCACTCACCTCATTATTTAATGAACTGAAATTTTATTGTGATATTTAAATCCAACCACCATCGACAATAAAATTCTGTGCGGTGCAGAGTTTGCTATCATCTGCTGCTAAAAATAACGCCATAGCAGCAATATCTTCGGGCATTACATATTCTTTAATACATTGGTTATTTTCGATATGTTTTGCCGTATCTTTATCTACCCAGTGTGTGAGTTGACGTTTTGTCATCACCCAACCCGGCGTTAAGGTATTAATCCGGATTTTATCTTTACCTAAATCGGCTGCTAACCCTCGGGTTAAGCCCATGGCGCCGGCCTTAGATGCGGTGTAACCCGCCATGCCCGCCTGCCGATTGTGCCAACTCATAGAACCTAAGTTGATCACTGAGCCACCGCCGAGGCGCTGCATTTGCGACCTGACCGCTTGTACGGCAAAAAAGTAATGCCGCAAATTGGTGTTTAGGCATTGGTCCCAATATTCTGGGGTCACTTCGTCGATACTATGGCGCTGATCGCACGCGGCATTATTAATCAATACCGATATTGGCCCCAAATCGTCCTCGACCTGAGCAATCACACGCTTGAGGGCGGCGATATCGACAAGATCGCAGTGATAAAATTTTACGCTGGCCTCTGGTTGAGTCTGCTTAAGGTCTGCGATGAGTTGAGTCGACTCCTCAACTAAAATATCGACAAATGCCACCTTAGCGCCCTGCTCTAAAAAAGCATTAACCAAGCAAGCTCCAATACCCGTTGCACCACCACTGATAAAAATGGTTTTCCCTTGTAAACTCGGGTATTGATTAGTCAACTTCATAACTCAACCTTTTATTAAAATAATTATCTGGTTTTATTATAAAAGAAAACGAGTTCATATTTAATGGGAATGTGCTGGTATCTCTGCACCTCGACATCCCACGAGAAAATCAAAATCACATCCCTCATCCGCCTGGAGAACATGCTCCTTAAAAAGCGAGAGATAGCCACCATTCACGGGAATGGATTTCACCGTCGCCAGTTTGGCAAGACGAGCCTGTAACTCTTGGTCACTGATCTCTAGCTGTAACGTTCCGGCATAAGTGTCTAGCGCTATCATGTCACCATTTTGAACGGCGGCCAGTGGCCCAAGGGCTTGTGCTTCTGGGGCAACATGCAGCACAACTGTGCCAAAGGCGGTGCCACTCATGCGTGCATCGGAAATCCTAACCATGTCCTTAATTCCTTTTTTCAACAACTTAGGTGGCAGTCCCATATTGCCGACCTCAGCCATGCCCGGATATCCCTTCGGGCCACAGCTTTTAAGCACCATAATGCTGTTTTCATCAATATCCAATTCAGGATCGCCGATGCGAGCGTTGTAATCGTCGAAGCTTTCAAACACCACGGCTTTACCGCGGTGCTGCATCAGGTGTGCGCTGGCGGCTGAAGTTTTGATCACTGCGCCTCGGGGCGCGAGATTGCCGCGCAGTACGCGAATGCCGCCATTTTCGACCAAGGGTTTTTCAAGTGACATGATCACCTCTTGGTTATAACAAGGCGCTTCTTTGACATTGTCCCAGAGGCTAGCCGCATTGACTGTAAGCGTGTTTTTGCTCAGTAAATCATGCTCAAACAGCTGCCTTAATACTGCTGGCAGGCCACCTGCGTAGTAAAAGTCTTCCATTAAGTACTGACCCGAAGGCTTAAGATTCACTATGGTCGGTACTGTGTAACCATGGCGCCAGTCATCGAGTGACAGCTCAACCCCTATCCTGCCGGCAATCGCCTTTAAATGGATTACGGCGTTGGTTGAGCCACCAATCGCAGCATTGACTTTGATGGCATTGATAAAAGCATCACGGCTTAAAATTTTACTTAAGGTCAAATCCTCTTTGACCATCTCCACAATTCGCATTCCCGACATATGCGCCAATACTTGGCGGCGAGAATCCACCGCAGGAATGGCTGCATTGTGTGGCAAACTCACCCCAAGGGTTTCCACCATACAAGCCATAGTCGATGCTGTGCCCATAGTGTTGCAGGTGCCCGTTGAGCGTGACATATCCGCCTCGGCATTCATAAATGCGGCGAGACTGATGTTGCCCGCTTTATATTCTTGATGCAGTTCCCATACGAGTGTGCCCGAACCGACATCCTTGCCCTTATGCTTACCATTGAGCATGGGACCACCGGTAACAACAATTGTCGGTAAATCACAACTGGCCGCACCCATTAATAAAGCCGGAGTCGTTTTATCGCAGCCCACTAACAGCACAACACCGTCGATGGGGTTGCCACGAATGGCTTCTTCCGTGTCCATGGCCGCAAGGTTACGGGTAAGCATGGCACTTGGACGCAAGTTAGACTCGCCATTCGAAAACACTGGAAACTCCACTGGAATGCCACCCGCTTCCCGAATGCCATTCTTTACTCTTTGCGCCAATTCCCGTAGATGACCATTACAGGGCGTCAATTCTGACCAGGTATTGCAAATACCAATCACAGGCTTATTTTGAAAGTGATGCTCGGGTATGCCTTGGTTTTTCATCCAACTGCGATACATAAAGCCATTTTTATCATCACTACCAAACCAACTAGCCGAACGAAGTGTTTTCGGTTTTTTATTATTCATATGACACCTTCGTCTTCCAAGGCACATGCCCTGCCCGAATAATTGAGTAACACTCAACATAAAACAAACGGACGAACCTAATGCCCTGAGTTAACAATTTGTACTTTAATATTGCTAGCACGTAAAAGTATTGGTATTACTATAATACCAAAATATCAAAAAACAATAGAGGAAGTATGAAAAAGGCATTTTTGAGTGTGTGTTTGGCATTGAGTACGAGTGTCAGCACTGCAGCGATTGCTGCTAACCCTCTGTTTACGGATGTATTTACTGCCGATCCTGCCGCCATAGTGCACCAAGATACTGTTTATCTTTATACTGGCCATGACGTTGCAAAGGACAATCGCACCTTCTTCGAAATGCATGATTGGCTCGTTTTCAGCTCTAAGGATATGCACAATTGGACGGCACATGGCAGCAAGTTATCTGTGAAAGATTTCAGCTGGGCTAAAGGAGATGCATGGGCTAGCCATGTGATCGAAAAAGAAGGTAAGTTTTACTGGTATGTCACGGCAAGACACAACAAAATCAATGGCTTTGCTATTGGTGTCGCAGTTGCAGATAGTCCACTTGGTCCCTTCAAGGATGCCCGCGGCAGCGCCCTTATCACCAATGACATGACCACAGATACCGAGATTGATTGGGATGATATCGATCCTGCTGTCTTTATCGATGATGACAAGCAAGCCTATCTGTTTTGGGGCAACACTAAGCCAAGATTTGCCAAGCTAAAAGCCAATATGATTGAACTTGATGGCCCAATACACGCCATTGATGTTCCTAACTTCACCGAAGCGCTTTGGGTACATAAAAAAGATAAAACCTATTATCTTTCATACGCTTCTGGCTTCCCTGAAAAAATTGCCTATGCGACCAGCGATAGCATTCAAGGGCCGTGGAAGTACCAAGGCATCTTAAATGAAGTGGCGGGCAACTCGCCGACAAACCATCAAGCGATTATTGAATTTAAAGGGAAATCCTACTTTATCTACCATACCGGCGCATCGCAGGATGGTGGCGGTGAGTTTAGACGTTCAGTGGCAATTGACCCGCTGCATTACAATGCCGATGGCACACTACAGCGCATTCATATGACGAGCGAAGGCATCAGCGAGCCGCAGTAATCCTATTTTTTGCTCGCGCCAAAGTAAAAAAGGTGAACCTACGTTCACCTTTTTTATGGGTAGAGTGCGTTAAAATGAATAACTCGTTATTTACGCTCAATATTTTTATGCACTGTATCTTGAGACGTCGAGAGTAATTTATTCATCTCGGCTTTCGCGCCTTCACTGTCCCCTGCGGCAATCGCAGTATAAATGGCCTTATGGCCTGGGAGTGATTGGATAAAGTCATCCTGAATTGTGCTACTGAGTCTAAAGATTTCGAGCAGCGCAGATTGGATAGACACGCCGAGGGACACCATAAACTCGTTATTGGTCGCATCTAAAATCGCCATGTGGAAATCGATATCCGAGGTATAGACTTCATCCGTACCTAATTCGGCCGCTTCCATCTTGGCATAGGCCGCCGCAATCACCTCAAGCTGCTCAGGGGTGCGTTTTTTCGCCGCCAGTTCCGCTGCTGCGGGTTCAAACACTTCACGGATTTCATAGAGAGAAGTGTAAAACTCGGGCGAAGGTTTAGATTGGGAAAACCAGTTTAAGATCACCGGATCGAACATGTTCCAGTGGCGACGCTCACGAATGCGGGTGCCAAGTTTAGGACGGGATTCGATAAGCCCTTTTGCCGTGAGCACCTTAAAGGCTTCCCTTAAGGAGGTGCGTGACACTTCCAGCTCTTCACAGATAGCATTTTCATTAGGGATATATTCACCTGGCGCATAAAAGCCGCCCACAATGCGAGAACCTAATTCGCTTGCCACCCAGTTATGGATATTCTGCGGACGGTTATTTGCCTGATTTGCCATAGTGCCCTCTTTAACTCTCTATCTCTGTGCTCAATCCAATCAGCTGGATAAGGTGCTTAACGCTGATAAACAAATGTTATGATACTACCTTTCCTGATAAAGGTAATAAAAATTTTGTTAACGCTAAGAATTTATGGGAATTTCCTCAAACTTACTGTCCCTACCTTACCCCAAACTTTTACATTGTAAAGCCTAATTTTGCGTTTTAGCCAGTGATTGGACAAGCTCGCAACGACTACCGAGTGCCTAGGAAATAGTCATTTTCAATCTGTAATTCGGCATGTACATCGACCACAAACATTCCCGCAGCTTCGGCGGCTTGGATGCCCGCCTTCGCATCTTCAAATACGATACAGCGCTCAGGCGCTATGCCCATCAGTTCGGCGCAGCGTAAAAAGGTATCGGGCGCAGGTTTGGGTGACGCGACTTGGTCGGCGCCCACCACATAATCGACTAATTCCAACAATCCACACAGGGTCAAGATTTGAATTGCTTCCTCTGTGTAGGCGCCTGTGCCGACTGCCATTGGGCGTTTGCCCTGATTCTGCTTGGCAAATTCGGCTAATGCTGTCGGTTTGACATATAAATGCATAGTGTCGCGCACTAGGGCTTCTTTATACTCGTTCATGGCTTCGCAACTGGCCGTTGGCGTGACGCCAAAATGGGCGATCAGAATTTCTAAGGTGCCAATGGTGGGCACACCCGCTAACGAGCGCATCAGTGCAGGCTCTACGGGGATCCCAAAGTGATTCAAGGTTTGTCGCCATGCCTGCTCATGCAACTGACCGCTGTCGACTAAGGTGCCATCCATATCGAAGATAATGCCGTCAAATTCTGTATACATCTGTGTTAACCCTATGAAATGAATGGTGCCAGAAAAATGAAAGCCGCCCGAAGGCGGCTTTATTGCTGCGCGAGAATTATAAACCTCTTGCTAAACCGTAATAAACGGAATTTTGGCGAAGCTCATTCTTAAACTCACGGATCTTAGTGTCGGCATCGATGATAACCAGTTCAGCACCGGCCATTTCAGCAAAGTCGACAATCTGATCCGTCGTGATGGCTTGGCTATAAGCTGAGTGGTGAGCACCACCAGCGTGGATCCAAGCAGCGGCGGCAACCGCTAAATTCGGACGAGGCTCCCACAGCGCTGACGCGACAGGCAGATTTGGCAGATCCTGTGGTGGTGTCACTGTATCTAATTCATTGAGAATGATACGGAAACGGTTGCCTAAATCGATAGTCGATACGTTGATTGCTGGGCCCGCTTTACCTGTGAATAACAGACGTGGCACGTCACAACGCACACCAATGGTGTGGCGGTGAACTTCTAAACGCGGTTTTGCAGCAGCAATCGATGGACACACTTCTAACATGTGGGCGCCAAGAACTTGGTCAGTCGCGCCAAAGTTATAGGTGTAGTCTTCCATAAATGAAGTACCACCGGCACGGCCTTGGCCCATCACTTTCATGATGCGCACCATGGCAGCCGTTTTCCAGTCGCCTTCGCCGCCGTAACCGAAACCGTTCGCCATCAGACGTTGGGTAGCCAGTCCCGGTAATCCTGTCATACCGGTGAGGTTTTCGAAGCAGTTGGTAAAGGCACCAAATCCACCTTGGGTTAAGAATTGGGTTAAGCCGAGTTCAATCTTGGCTTCTTTTCTTAAACGGTCTAATTGGTATTCATCCCCAAATAGCTCGTTACCCACTTGGTATTCGCTGGCGTAACGGTCGAGTTGTGCGGTTACATCGCCTTCGGCAATGGCTGCAATCGCTTCATTGAGTTCACCTAAGCTGTAGGCGTGCACTTCGTAACCGAATTGAATTTGTGCGGCAACTTTGTCGCCTTCGGTTACGGCCACTTGACGCATGTTGTCGCCAAAGCGGGCAATACGCAGGTTTTGGCTCTCGTGCCAACCCGCCGCTGCGCGGCACCAATCATCGATTTGAGCCTGTACATCGCTCGATTGCCAGTGACCCACAACCACTTTGCGCTCTTTACGCATACGAGTGCCGATAAAACCAAATTCGCGGCAACCGTGAGCACTTTGGTGGGTGTTCATGTAGTTCATGTTGATTTCGCTCCAAGGGAGCTCGGCATTGAACTGAGTGTGTAAGTGCATGAATGGCTTGCTTAATTCATTAAGACCAGCAATCCACATCTTGGCGGGAGAGAAAGTGTGCATCCACAGAATAACGCCAACACAGTTTTCATCGCTGTTGGCCGCTTGGCATACGGCGTGAATTTCCCGTGGGGATTTGACGGTTGGCTTATACACCACTTCGATGGAAATGGCGGATGATTCATTGAAGCCATGAACAATTTGCTCACTGTTTTTAGCGACTTGCTCTAATACTTTTGGGCCGTATAAATCCTGCGAACCCGTGATAAACCACACTTGTTTTTGTTTGAAGGCTTTCATATTACTCTCTCTAGTTTGAAATGAGACCCGACTGGCAATTACTTGCTTTGGCCGTAATAAGCGTCTTTTCCATGCTTACGCAAATAATGCTTATCAATAAGCTCTTGTTTTAACTGACTAATACCTGGTGATAAGGTTTTGGTGAGATACGCCATCCGAGCGATTTCTTCGAGCAACACGGCGTGGTACACAGACTTTGCCGCATTCGCGCCCCAAGTGAACGGTGCATGGCCTGCCACTATCACCATGGGTGACTCGTTGGGATCTCGGTCGGCGAAACAATCGAGGATCTGCACGCCGGTTTCTTCTTCGTAGTCGCGGCTGATCTGATCGTTGCGCATCACTGCTGTGCATGGGATTTCACCATACACATAATCGGCTTGTGTCGTGCCTAAGCAGGGAATCGCTATCTGCGCTTGCGCCCAGGCGGTGGCATAGGTCGAATGGGTATGGGTAATGCCACCAATACTCTGCCACTGGCGATACAAATAGGTGTGTGTCTTGGTATCGGATGAAGGACGCATGCGCCCTTCTACGATTTGATTCTCAAGGTCAACAATCACAATGTCTTCAACCTTCAAATCTTCATAGGGCACACCGCTGGGCTTGATACCAATCACGCCGAGTTGGCGGTCAATTTGTGAAACGTTGCCAAAGGTGTAAGTCACCAGTTTGCGTTTCTCAAGCTCCATGTTGGCTTCGTATACTTCGCGTTTTAGCTCTAAAAAAGACATCTTATTTCGCTCCATCAACATAGTGGCCAAGGGCTAAGTACCCTTGGTAAAGCGCTTGATATTTCTCTGCGTTTTCAGGATTTGGCTGATAGGTTTTCGCAACGTTTGAGGCCATGGCAGCTTGGGCACTCAGCACATCGGGATAAACCCCGGCTGCGGTTGCGGCATAAATAGCGGCGCCTAGGGCACAGCTTTGCTCGCTCTCGAGTACATCGATGTTGCAATTCCACACATCGGCACAGGTTTGCATAATGAAGTCGGATTTTTTCGAGATCCCACCAATGGTGACCACATGGTCAATGCAAACGCCTTCTTGTTTGAAGCGCTCGATAATGGCCCGTGCGCCATAGGCACTAGCTTCCACTAAAGCTTTGAAGACTTGAGGTGCTTGGCTGCCCATGGTTAAGCCTGTGATAGCCATGGCAACAGATTGGTCGGCATCGGGGGTGCGACGTCCGTTAATCCAATCGAGCGCGACAATACCAGTCTCGCCAACGGGGATTTTCGCGGCCGCATTGCCTAACATTGTCAGGGTTTCAGATTCGAGTTGCTGAATGAGTTTGGCCTTGGTGTTGTCATCAAATAAGGCTGAGGTGTCAAGCTGTTGCATCGGCCATGCGGTGAGATCCCTAAACCAAGCGTAGAGATCGCCAAAGGCTGACTGACCCGCTTCCAGCCCTATCATGCCGGGTAATACTGAGCCATCCACTTGACCGCAAATGCCTTTGATACAGCGCTCACCTATATCTTCATAACTGGCGACGGTAATGTCGCAGGTAGAGGTCCCCATCACCTTGGTTAAGACACCAGGTTTAACATTGGCTCCAACGGCGCCTGCGTGGCAGTCGAATGAGCCAAAAGACACGATAACCTCGGTCGATAACCCTAAATGCTGTGCCCACTCTGGTGTTAGCTGGCCGCAAACTTTGTCAGATGTGCAGGTTTCAAGCGGTAATTTGTCTCTTAAACCATCGAGTAAAGGGTCGATGCCAACGAAAAAGTCATTCGGTGGATAGCCATTCCATGACTCGTGCCACATCACTTTGTGACCGGCGGCGCAGCGCCCTGCCTTAAAGACTTTTGGATGTGTGGTGCCGGTCATTAATGCGGTGATCCAATCACAGTGCTCGACCCAGCTATAGGCGGCTTGTCTGACTTCTGTGTCGTGGCGCAGTACGAATAGCGCTTTTGCCCAAAACCATTCTGAGGAGTAAATTCCTCCTTCATATTTCAGGTAATTTTCGCTTGCATTGTTTGCCGCAGCGGTAATTTGTTGGGCTTCGAGAATGGCGCTGTGATCTTTCCAAAGCAAAAACATGGCATTGGGATTACTCGCAAACTCTGGTTTTAAGGCTAAGGCAACACCCGATTCATCAACCGCAATCGGGGTTGAACCTGTGGTATCAACACTCAAACCGCAGACTCTTTGCGCGGCGCCACTGGGAGCTTTTGCCCAGAGTCCTTGTACTACCTCGATAAGGCTTTCGATGTAATCGAGGGGATGTTGTCTAAATTGATTCTTGGCAGGATCGCAAAAAAGCCCCTTCTTCCAACGTGGGTAGTACACCACATTTGTTGCTACTTCTGCGCCCGTTTGGGTATCCACCAATAACGCGCGAACTGAATCTGAGCCGTAATCAAGCCCTAACGCGTAAGCCCCTAAAACATTCGACATTTGCATCCCCGTACATTTTATCTGCGTCCGATCCGGTTTACGCAGGTAGAGTGAATATTATTTAGTACTACAATATTACTACAGCTCAATAGTAATACAATATGATTTTAGTTGTTGAGTGATAAAATTTTTAACATTAAGGCTGAGCATGTAACGATTAAGGGGATGAAGCGTAAGGAAGGTAGAAGCAGTGCTAAGCTTGACTCGAGCATGAAGAAGTCGAATAATGGCGCCAGGTTGCAGAGACGCCTATCCGCAGAAGATGACATCACTCTGACTCATATCTCGATGTTCGCATCACATGTATGACACAACAATTGATTAGGTTTGGCTTAGCGGAGATGCCAATAAAACTTAGGAGAATTGTTTGTGATACAACAAATTACCCCAGCACCACGTGCCTTAACCGAAGTCAAAATCCTCGCTAAAAAGCACCTTAAAGCCTGCCAAACTGGCGATGCCGTGGCGCTAGATAAATTCGCTTCCTTGATGAACAAGCAAGGTTTAACCCAGCAGAATATCCAGCTTAAGCATTGCCAAAGCCTATTGGCTCGTGAGCTTGGTTTTACTGATTTTAATCACTGTCAAAGAGTGTTATCGGGTCAAGCACAAATCGGTGAAGACCTAGGTACCCTCTTCCATAGCAGGCGCTGCGATAGCTTGCTCAATCACTGGTTCAGCAGTTTTGATGAGGCGCAGGCTTTTTTAAAGCAATCACCACAGATGGTGTTGTTGCCCTACAAAAATCAATTCTTCGTGGTCAACGGCCCAGACTATCTTGACGCTCTGGGGCTTAAATTGAGTGACCCTGCCAGCATCTACAGTATATGGGTGGGGAGTGAAACGGTTGCTGTCTATGAAGCTTTTGCGCTAAGTCTTATCAGGCATAAGCTCACTTAGCTTAGCCTTATTTAACTTAGCCTTATTTAACCTAAGCAGGTTTGCTATTTGAACAACTAGGCTAATGGGTAAATGAAATCCATTGCGAAAGAAGAAGGCCGCTAATCATTAGCGGCCTTTTTATCTGAATTGGGTGGAGGTGCTGTGGTTAGCACGAGGAACCCTAGGGTTTAACTTCCGAAATTCCAAAAACAGAAAAGTCACCATAACAGATGACAAATCTGTGGAATATTGGGCAGGAGCTGCACATAGCATCAGGAACCCTGAGGTTCAACTTCCGGAACTGCAAAAACAAAAAAGCCATCATTGCTGATGGCTTTTCCGTAGAATATGGCGGAGGAGCAGGGATTTGAACCCTGGGTGGGCTATAAACCCACGCCGGTTTTCAAGACCGGTGCATTAAACCACTCTGCCACCCCTCCGAACGATGCGCATAATATAAGTTAGTTTACTGACTGTAAAGCACTAACTGATAATTATGCGCTAACTGCTCGTATTACATTCAATCTGCTTGATTTTGCTTCGTATCTGCGTTGATCCCAAGACGAGCAGGATCTGGCGCAGTAAAGTGTTTGGCAAAATCCGCCCAAGTTTGCTCGGTTTTTAACAGATAACCCAAGATCACCACTAACGAACAGCTCAGAATACCCCAACCTATGGCGACTTCTCCTGAACTTGCCCAGAGCGCGACTAAACTTGAGGCGCCAAAGGCGATGGTGATTTGCAAAAAGTTCTGTAATCCTGCCGCCTTAGCCGCATTTTGAGTGAATTGTTGTAAAGCACTGTTCACCACAATGGGATAAATCGCCCCGTTCGCCGCTGCGAGTATCGAGAAGGAAATCAGCAGAGGGAAAATGGTTTCCGCCTTCATTAATAAGGTGAAAAACACAATCGAGATAACGCAGAGTCCAAAAATGGTCAGCAATACGTTGAGTGTACGGTCGGCACCAATGCGTTTTATCAATAACTTACTCGCGTATCCACCCACAATAAACATAATGGTTTGTGGAATAAAGCTCAGCCCAATCTCAGTTGCCTGATAGCCGTGTTGCTCCATGACAATCGGCCATACAGTAAGATATGCAAAAAACGCACCCGAACAGGCACCAAAAATCACCACATTGCCAAGGTAGCGGGTATTTTTCAAAATCTTGCCGTAGGAAACCGCGCTTGGCTTAGCATCCTGATGCTCTGCGTGGCTCGGCACGAAGTATAAGGTCATCAACACCAATAAAAAGGCAATCACACACAATGAGATAAAGATTGCACGCCATCCAAAATCGTTCAGAATATAAGCGCCAAGGATGGGGGCTAATGCGGGTGATAATGCCACTAACGGCATAATGTTACTGAAAATTCCCTGCGCTTTTTCGGCATCATATTGCTCGACCACAATCGCTTGCCAGATGACCCCTGCGCTACAGGCGCCTACGGCTTGGAAGAAGCGAGCGATGTTTAGCATCAGTATCGAGTCGCTATTGGCGATGGCCACACTGGCGAGCGCAAAAATGCCAAGGCCGAGGATCAGGGCGTAACGTTTGCCGATTTTACTGACCAAAGGGCCATAAATCAGTTGCCCTAAGGCTAAACCAGCCAAGAAACAGGTGAGCGACATCGCCACTTGAGACGGTGAAGAATTGAACGAACTTTCAATTGCTTTGAAAGCAGGCAAATACATGTCAGTGGCAATAAAACCTAACATGCTTAATAAGGCCAAATAGAATAAGAATATAAAAAACTTCATATTTACAAAGATATTACTAGACGTTTTCATAAAATAATCATGTCAAAAGACTTAAGGCGTGCAGTCTAAATACTTGTTAATTTGATTGGAAACGTTTATTTTTGACAGATGCTATCAATTATTTTCATCACAATGGATGTCAGCTATGCTCTCGGAACAAGCGTTAGAACTCATTGATATCGTGGCCCGTGTTGGGAGTTTTACGGCGGCAGCCAATCGACTGCACAAGGTCCCTTCTGCGGTCAGTTATGCCGTTAAACAAATCGAAGAAGAACTTGGCGTAGTGTTATTTGAGCGCCACCACCGCAGCGTGACCTTAACCCCTGCGGGAGAGCATTTTGTTAAGCAAGCCAGAAACTTGCTGACTCAAATGGATGAGATGAAACGCGGCACCCAGCGTGTGGCCAACGGCTGGCAACCCACACTGTCTATCGCCTTAGATAACATAGTGCGCGCCGACAGAATTAGCGTATTAATCGCCGACTTTTACCGTCATTTCCAAGATATTGAGCTTATCATCCGCATCGAGGTCTTTAACGGGGTGTGGGAGGCGCTTGCGACTGGTCGCAGTGATATCGCCATTGGTGCAACAACGGCGATCCCTGTGGGAGGCGTATACCAATATAAGGACATGGGCGATATTCAATGGGCGTTTTTGGTGAGTAAAAACCATCCCTTAGCCAGTATTGATCGGCCCTTGACCGATGATGAATTGCGTCCCTTCCCCTCTATTTGTTTGGAAGATACCTCGCGGGAAATTCCTAAGCGCATGACCTGGTTATTGGAGAATCAACGAAGACTCGTGGTGCCAGATTGGATCCGCGCGATTAACTGCTTTAGAGAGGGATTAGGTATCGGCTATATGCCAGTACATCTGGCCAGTGTATTTATTAAAGCAGGCGCCTTGGTTGAAAAGCAGCTTGAAAATCCGAAATTAACCAGCCCATGTTGCTTAGCTTGGAACGCCGATAAGATGTCGCCCGCCCTGGCTTGGGTGCTCGACTACTTAGGGGATACCGAGAAATTACACCGTGAATGGCTGGCGTAATATTGCTGCGTTACCACAGGATTAAGTTTGTTTTAAAGTCTTTGTGTTGCACTGGTTGTATGAAATAAGACTAAATCGTCAGAAAGCGCGGAAAAATCAGTCTTTACAACTTGTTATTTGTGGCTTGAATCCTTTAAGCCAAGCGCCGTTTTAGGTAGTATGCAAACAGGATTACTGGATTTGCGAGATTGATGGGAACTCTCGTGCCTGTTAAAAATCAAAATGATCAGTTTGGATTTAAAAGCTAATGGAGAAAGATATGACTCAGCAAACCTTGTACTCAGCGAGTGCATCCACCTTAGAAGTGAATAAACTTCTAAAAAATACTTATCTGTTACTGGCCATGACCCTCGCCTTTTCTGCATTGTGTGCAGGCTTAGCGATGGCGCTCAATATCAGCCCTCTGATGTCACTGGGTTTATCTATCGGTGGTTTAGTGCTGTTGTTCGTTACCCTACGCAAAGCCGACTCGGCTGCGGGCATCTTCTGGGTATTTGCCTTCACCGGTATGGAAGGCGCCTCATTAGGTTACATGCTTAACCACTACGCCGGCATGACCAATGGCTCTGAGCTTATCATGCAAGCTTTAGGATTAACCTCGGTTATCTTTATTGCGCTCTCGGCCTATGCAGTCACAACGAAGAAAGATTTCTCTTTCCTACGTGGTTTCCTGTTCGCCGGATTGATTGTGGTGATCGCCGCTGCGCTGATTAACATTTTCGTAGGTAACAGTGTGGCCTTTATGGCGATTAACGCGGGTCTTGCGCTGTTAATGACCGGCTTTATCCTGTTCGATACTAGCCGTATCGTGAATGGTGGCGAGACTAACTATATCCGCGCCACTATCTCCTTGTATCTGGACTTTTTAAACCTGTTTATTGCCATTTTGCATTTGCTTGGCATTGGTAACGATGATTAATCCCCTTTTCGGGAAACTTACGCTAAAATGGCCCTACTTTTAGGGCCATTTTTTTTATGATGAGCAAATTTATTATCCAAGTAAACGGGCCAGCCTATGGCACGTCGGCAAGTGTGAATGCCCTACGTTTCACCCAAGCCTCCCTGCAAAGCGGACATGAGATCGCCTGCGTGTTTTTCTATCAGGATGGCGTGTATAACTCGACGGACTTTAACTTACCCGCATCCGATGAATATGATGTGGTTAAAGGTTGGAAACAACTGGCAGCCGAGCATCAAGTCTCGTTAGTGAACTGTGTTTCAGCGGCATTACGACGTGGCATAGTCTCGCAGCAAGAGGCGCAGGAAAACGGGCTAAGCCACTGGAATGTTGAACATTCTTTTATTATGGGCGGACTGGGTGAACTGGTCACGGGAATTGAATCAGCCGATCGTTTGATCTGCTTTTAAGCTTCGGAAATGTTATGAAAAAAATCTGTATATTGTTCCGAAGCGCGCCCCATGGCACCACTAAGGGCCGCGAAGCCTTAGACTTTGCCCTGTTAAGCGCCAGTTTTGAGCAAGAAGTGAGTTTAGTGTTTGTCGATGAAGGCGTGCTACATCTGCTCAAAGATCAACAACCCGAGCTTATCGGCGGTAAAGATTACCTTGCGGCGCTAAAAGCGCTCCCGCTGTACGACATCGAATCAGTGTTCGCCTGCAAACAGTCCTTAGGTGACTACGGCTTAAGCCATAGCTTGCTGTCGATTCCGGTGACTATCTTAAACGATGAAGCCATCTCTGCTCACTTAAAAGCCGTCGATGAGGTCTTAGTATTCTAATGATTTTACATCATATCCAAACCTCGCCCAGCCGAGACAATGCCCTCAAACTTTGCCTGCGTTATGCTTGCAAAGAGGATGCGATTTTACTCTCGAGCGATGGCGTTAACGCATTATTACTGCGCCAATGGGCCATGGCGCTATCGCCCTTTAAGGTTATGGTGCTGAAGGACGATGTCATCGCCCGCGGCTTAACGGAACGTCTTAAAAACATTAGTCAGATTGATTACAACGAGTTTGTCGCTCAATCTTTGCTGCACGATAAGGTGATCACGTGGTAAATCCGCTTATATTCAATGGCGTCGAAATTGAACGCGACCATCAAGGTTATTTAAAGAATATCGCCGACTGGCAGCCCGATATGGCGCCGCTGTTAGCCCAAGAAGAACAGATTGAACTGACCACTGCCCACTGGGAAGTGATCCATTTTGTTCGAGATTTTTATCTGGAATATAAAACCAGCCCTGCGATCAGGGTGTTAGTCAAAGCCATTGGTCAAGCCTTAGGGCCGGATAAAGGTAACTCCAAGTACCTCTATACCCTCTTTCCTGTTGGTCCTGCCAAACAGGCGACAAAGATTGCGGGCCTGCCTAAACCTGCCAAGTGTATTTAAGGTTTAATCAATTCTGCTAACAAAAAAGGTATATTCCAGTGGAATATACCTTTTTATTTGAGTCGTGCTATTTCACGTTTTCTAACACAACCCAGACGGCTTTACCTAGGGTGGCCAACATCACTGCGCAAAACACGGCGATGACAGCGGTGTAGGAAAGCCAACGAAGATAACGTTGACCTTTATCCATGGTGTTGTGTTACGCCAATTAACCGATCTGAGTCAGTCCGCCCATGTATGGACGCAGTGCCTCAGGAATGGTCACGCTACCATCGGCATTTTGATAGTTTTCTAAAATCGCCACTAAAGTACGACCTACCGCTAAGCCTGAGCCGTTTAAGGTGTGCAGCAAGGCTGGCTTGTTATCTGCCTTAACGCGGTAACGGGCTTGCATACGACGGGCTTGGAAGTCTTTCATGTTTGAACATGAAGAGATCTCGCGGTAAGTGTTTTGGCCAGGTAACCACACTTCGATATCGTAGGTTTTGCTTGAACCAAAGCCCATGTCACCGGTACACAGGATCACTGTGCGGTACGGCAGACCGAGGCGTTGCAGTACGGTTTCAGCATGGCCCGTTAATGCTTCGAGCGCCGCCATTGAGTCTTCTGGCTTAACCAGTTGTACTAATTCCACTTTATCGAATTGGTGCTGACGGATAAGTCCACGGGTATCTTTACCGTATGAGCCCGCTTCACTGCGGAAACAGGCGGTATGCGCGGTTAACTTAATCGGTAATTCGTCTTCATCGACAATGCTGTCACGCACTAAGTTCGTTAATGGCACTTCTGCGGTTGGGATCAGGCTTAAACCTTGGCCTTCTTCGGTCGCAGGTTTAGTGTGGAACAAGTCTTCACCAAACTTAGGCAATTGGCCAGTACCCAGTAAGCTTGCTTCGTTAACCAGTAATGGCACGTAAGCTTCGGTATAACCGTGCTCTGTAGTGTGCAGATCTAACATGAACTGACCTAATGCGCGGTTTAAACGGGCGATTTGGCCTTTCATGACGATAAAGCGTGAGCCAGTGATTTTCACGGCGCTCTTAAAATCTAAACCGTTTAGGCCTTCACCTAAGTCGATATGATCTTTAACAGGGAAATCGAAGCTGCGTGGTGTGCCCCAACGACGGATTTCAACGTTTTCAGTCTCGTCAGCACCGATAGGCGCAGACTCATCCGGCAGGTTTGGCATCGACATGGCAATCGCGTTCACTTCTTCAAGTACCGCAGCCAGCTCGACTTTCTTCGCATCTAATTGTGCACCTAAATCGCCAACCTGCGCCATGATGGCATCCACATCTTCGCCGCGGGCTTTTGCTTGTCCGATGGACTTGGAAATAGCATTACGCGAAGCTTGTAACTCTTCAGTCGCCACTTGCAGTGACTTACGTTTTTCTTCTAATTGAGTGAGATGAGCGACATCTAAAATAAAACCACGGGTAGCTAATCGCTCAGCGGTAACTGCTAATTCGTTGCGCAAAAATTTAGGATCTAACATGTGATATATTCTTAATAGTTAAATGCGAGAAAAAACCAGTTGTTGGCCTAAGTAAACCATAAACAAACATAGACTTAGGTTCAACACCACATTCAAAGCCGCCTTCAACCAATCTCCTTCTTGCATCAGCAATAAAGTTTCGTTTGAGAAAGTTGAAAACGTTGTCAAAGCGCCTAACAGGCCAACGCCGATCAGAGCTTTGAGTTCTGGGCTGATATGACTCATTTGTCCCAGTGCGTAAATGACGCCCATTAAAAATGAACCGAGGACATTGACCAACAGTGTACCAAAAGGAAAACTGCTGCCAAATACTTGGATCATGAATATTGAAATAAGATAGCGAAAAACCGCACCAATGGAACCACCCAAGGCCACAAGTAGGAGATTATTCATACCTTTTTCTCCCACTGGCTTGATCTAATTGCGCTAATTGCGCCAATTTGTCCTTAATTCGCTTCTCAAATCCGCGTTCGGTCGGGAAATAAAATTGCGATGCTTGTAAGGATTCGGGGAAATAATTCTCGCCACAGGCATAGGCATTGGGTTCATCGTGGGCATAGCGATATTCGGCGCCAAAGCCCATTTCCGCCATGAGTTTGGTCGGCGCATTGCGCAGATGATAAGGCACGGCCTCTTGGCCGGTTTCGCGGGCGAGCGCCCTCGCCGCTTTAAAGGCGGTGTAAACGGCATTACTCTTAGGCGCACTGGCTAAATACACAATCGCTTGGGCAATCGCCCGCTCACCTTCGGCAGGTCCGACACGGTGGAAACAATCCCAGGCATTGAGCGCGACCGTCATGGCATTAGGATCGGCATTGCCCACATCTTCCGAGGCTATGGCTAATAAGCGTCTGGCGACATATAACGGATCGCCGCCGCCTTCTAGAATGCGGCAGAACCAATACAATGCGGCATCGGGCGCCGAGCCGCGAATCGATTTGTGTACCGCCGAAATCAAATCGTAAAACTGATCGCCATTTTTATCGAACCCCGCCACTTGATGGCCTGCGACTTGTACCAGCATTTCAGTGGTAAAACTGCCGCCATCGGCCACCATATCGCTCATCAACTCAAGCAGATTTAGCGCCTTGCGCGCATCACCGTCACAGAGCTGCGCCAGCTTATTGAGCACATCCGTTGGCATAATTAACTGACGCTGCCCTAAACCTCGCTCGGTATCCGTTAAGGCTTGGGTGATGATATGCACTATCTCGTCTTGGCTTAAGCGCTTGATAAGATAGACACGTGCCCGCGACAGTAAGGCGTTATTGATTTCAAATGAAGGGTTTTCAGTGGTCGCCCCAATAAAAATCACAGTGCCATCTTCAATAAACGGCAAAAAGGCGTCCTGTTGACTCTTATTAAAGCGATGCACTTCGTCGACAAACAGCAAGGTGCGTTGGCCACGGGATTGGGCCACAGCTTGGGCCTGCTCGATGGCGGCGCGAATGTCTTTTACCCCCGAGGCGACCGCCGAGATGCGTTCAACATGGGCATTGGAATAATGGGCAATAAGTTCGGCAAGTGTCGTTTTACCTGTGCCCGGCGGTCCCCATAACATCATCGAATGGGCACGGCCCGCTTCTAATGCTTGGCGCAGTGGTTGGCCTTCCCCCAACAAATGGGCTTGACCTATATACTCGGCAATCGTCCTTGGCCGCATACGCGCGGCTAAGGGACGAAAATCAGGCGCAAAATTAAACGATAAACTGCTCACGCGCTAACCTATTGTGTTTTAAGACGTTGATCATCCACATCAACGTTTTCTGGCAACACAAACTTAAACAGCGATTTATCCGCAGCGCTAATGCTGTGTTGGTTACTCAAGTCAAACTGGCTCAGGTTGCCTTTATCATCGAGCACATTAAATTTATTCAGTATGCCTTTGTTAAAACAGACATTGACCGAGGTAATCCCGGCATCCGTGGACTTAGGTTTGATTTCATAACAGTCTTGCTTTTTGGTCACGCTATATTGCGACCAAGTGGCGTCATCGCGGTGAACCAATAAGGCGATGGGCGATGCATTAATGGCTTCGGCAAAATCCATGATCACCACCTCTTCGGCGAAGGGATTGTAGATCCATAAATCTTTACCGTCGGCGACAATTTGGGATTCATCGGGTGCAGTTAAATGCCAATAAAACTGGTTTGGATGGGCCAGTGCGAATACACCCGCGCCCGTTTGGATAACCTTTTTATTAATATCGGCAACGGTTTGCTTGAAATCCGCCTTGAGTGACTCAGTGCCGTTTAAGGTTTCGCGTAATTGCTTTGCGTCATCGGCCAATACTGCATTGCTGTATAACAATGGTGATAACAACACAGCACACAACAGTTTTTTCATAGGTATCCTTTGGACTAAAAGTTGAACTCGCCGCATTATGGCGAGTTCAAACTGACATCTAGCTTAACATTAATAGTGTTTCGGGGCCGGCGGTGCCAGCACTTCGCGGTTACCATTATGACCCTGCGCCGAGACAACACCCTGCATTTCCATTTGTTCGATAATACGCGCGGCGCGGTTATAACCAATCTTAAATTTACGCTGCACGCTTGAAATCGAACCACGGCGGGTTTCGGTCACGAAGGCGACGGCCTCATCGTAAAGCGGATCGTATTCTTCATCGGATTCGGCGGTTTCACCCGGCAAGAGCACTTGTTCGCCCTCACTCACGCCATTGAGGATTTCATCAATGTATTGTGGCTTACCACGGGCGCACCAATCGGCCACCACACGGTGAACCTCATGGTCATCGATAAAAGCACCATGAACACGGTTTGGCACCGCAGTGCCGGGCGGTAAATACAACATGTCACCCATACCCAATAAGGTTTCAGCGCCCTGCTGATCCAAAATGGTACGGGAGTCGATACGGGAAGACACTTGGAAGGCCATCCGTGTCGGGATGTTGGCCTTAATTAAGCCTGTGATCACATCCACCGATGGACGTTGGGTCGCGAGAATTAAATGGATACCCGCAGCACGAGCCTTTTGGGCGATACGGGCGATCAGTTCTTCCACTTTCTTACCGACAATCATCATCATGTCGGCAAATTCGTCGACGACAACCACAATCGATGGCAGTTTATCTAAGGCTGGCGCCTCTGGCTCCATGCTATCAGATGACTTCCACATAGGATCTAAAATCACTTCGCCATTCGCTTTCGCTTCGACAATCTTGGTGTTATAGCCCTTGATGTTACGAACGCCCATCATAGACATTAGCTTGTAGCGGCGCTCCATCTCACCTACACACCAGCGCAGCGCATTGGCCGCTTCTTTCATGTCGGTAACCACTTCACAAAGTAAATGTGGGATGCCTTCATAAACCGATAATTCCAGCATTTTCGGGTCGATCATGATAAAGCGAACATCTTCAGGGCCAGACTTATACAATAAGCTGGTGATCATCACGTTCACCCCGACCGATTTACCCGAACCTGTGGTACCGGCAACCAGTAAGTGCGGCATTTTGCCTAAATCAACCACCACAGGCTCGCCGGAAATGTCTTGGCCAAGCACCATGGTCAGGTTCGATTTGCTCTCGGTAAAGGCTTCGCAATCGAGTACATCGCGCATGTACACGGTTTCGCGGAACTTGTTCGGCAGCTCTAGACCCACATAAGATTTACCGGGAATGACCTCAACTACACGCACACGCTCAGCCAGTAGCGAACGCGCTAAGTCGTTCGCAAGGTTTGAAATCTTCGAGGCTTTAATACCTGGCGCTAAATCCAGCTCAAAACGGGTGATCACAGGACCGGGATAAACCCCCACCACAGTGGCCACAATGTTAAAGTCGGCAAGTTTGGCCTCGACTAAGCGGGCAACTTGCTCTAATTCCTCAGGGCTTATCGGATTCTTTTTACGATTAGGCACATCCAGCAAGCTGATGCTTGGCAGCGGATCCATAGGTTTTGCTGGAACAGGTTTATCTTCTTGCCCCGGTAAGACCACGATGCCATCGACAATCTTCGCCTTTGGCGCTTCTTTTTGACGTTGCGCCTGAGTCACAGCGCCCGTTGAGGCCTTAGTATCAAAATCGATGACATCTTCATCGTTGAAACCTAACTCGTCTTCATCCTCGTCATCGAGCATGGTTTCACGATGGAATACGGGTTTATCGTCGTCATCTTCATCTTCGAAAACGTGCGCCTTGAACTCAGTTTCATCATCTAAATCTAACTCCGCCTCTTTAGGCTTGGCGACCCAAGGAGGCGCCTCAAAATGACCATGCTCAGCTACGGCACTGGCTTGATCTAATTGGGGTTCAACTCTTTGTAGGCCCTTAGGTTCAGCCTTGGCTTTATTGCTGTTTAAACTTAAGATTTTTGCGAGCGCCGACAGCTTACCTTTACCGGAGCTTGCTTCGGTGATGATTTCGTCGCTGACCTCTTCTTCTTTCGCGGGGCGAGTCGTGAAGATACGACTCGGTGTAACCTCAGGCTCACGCACCCGGGCTTTTTCAAGTTGATGCTGTGAGTCACGGCGCTGCTTAAACTTATCAACGACCGTCATGAAGCCGCGGGTATCTTCGGTTTCACGCTCGCGTTTTAACGCCTGTGGCAGACGCTTGAGCTTTCTAAAACACCAAATGGAGACAAAGCCAACCTTCTCGACCACTGTCAACCAGCTGATCCCAGTTAACAGCGTAAAACCCGAGCCTAAAAAGCACAGCAGCAACAAGGTAGTACCGAGCTTATTAAAATACGGCAACATGGCTTGGCCGATAACATCCCCTGCCACGCCACCTGCGGAAAACTCATAGATATTATTGGCATTCATGCTTGCTAATGCTGAAAAACCAAGAATAAGCAGTAGAAAACCTATGATGCGCAGAGCGACTGAAAAGTAGTCAATTTCCAATAAATCATGGGCGCGTTTGAAAAGCAACCAACCTGTGGAGGCCACAATGATCGGCATGATGTAAGCAGTGACGCCAAAAAAGTAAAGCAGAATGTCGGCAATCCACGCCCCGACTGCACCCGTCCAGTTTTTGATATCGCCTTGAAAATGAGACTGGCTCCAGCCCGGATCCGACGGACTAAAACTGGTTAAGGCAAGCAAAATATAGGTGGCTAAAACACAGCAAATGATGAGTCCGCCTTCGAGCAGACGCTGCAGCCCTGAGAGCGTGCGTACACTATTTCCTTGAGACAAACGACTTAATCCATAAAAATGAAAACAGGTGGGCTAACGATACCAGAATCCCACTAAATGTGGAGCATCTTAGGGCGTTTTTATCCTAAGAATTACTGGTACAAGACAAAAAATCGGCGCTAATGAGCTAAAGCACAGGTTTTCAGCACTAACTGGCTATTACGCAACCAATTTACGCGCTATTGAGAAGATAAAAACCAGATAAAAATTCGCCCTTAAGCTGGCAAACCTAAGGGCTAAGCAAGGTCATTTTTGAGTTAGAAACGGCAAACGTAGGAATAAATAAGGGGCCTAGGCCCCTTATTGTAAACGTTCAGGGTATTAAATATCGGAGAGCAGATGGTTTATCGCGACACGGCTAGTGTGTTTCACTTCTTCCATCACCACGTAAGTACGGGTATCGGACACTGAAGGTAATTTCAACAGCGTCTCACCGAGTAAACGACGATAAGCTGACATATCAGAAACACGTGTCTTTAATAAGTAGTCAAAGTCACCAGAAACCAGATGACACTCTTGAATATCATCTAACAGTTGCACAGCGCGATTAAACTTATCAAATACTTCGGGAGTATCACGGCTTAAAGTGATTTCCACGAATACCAGTAGGGATGCACCCAAGAAATGAGGATTGACCAAGGCGGTATAGCCATTGATATATCCTTGCTTTTCGAGTCGTTTCACTCTTTCTAAACACGGAGTCGGACTTAATCCTACTCTTTTAGATAGTTCCACATTTGAAATGCGTCCATCAATTTGTAATTCATTAAGAATGTTGCGATCGATGCGATCCAAGTCTTTTACAGGACTCTTTTTATTATATGCCATTTATTTAACCTTGCTTTATCACTAAAACAACATTTTATTCTACGTATGTCAAAAGTTCAGCAGCATAAACTGCGTCGCCGATACTATACTAGATATCCCTGAATTAATCACGTTCAGGTCACGATAAAATAACAATTATGCCCATTAAAAGTGGGTTTTTCAGGCAATTGAGGCTCAAAAATGATTATTGGTGTACCAAAGGAAATTAAAAACCACGAGTATCGTGTCGGTATGGTTCCTTCAAGCGTTCGCGAATTGACCATCAAAGGTCATGAAGTGTTTGTTGAAACAAATGCCGGCACGGGAATTGGTTTTTCTGATCAGGATTATGTTGATGCAGGTGCTAAAATATTAGCAACTGCTGCTGAAGTCTTTGCTAAAGCAGAGATGATCGTAAAGGTAAAAGAGCCTCAAGCAGTCGAACGCGCTATGCTGCGTCATGACCAGATTTTATTCACTTATCTGCATTTAGCGCCAGATTTACCACAAACTGAAGATTTAATTAAAAGTGGTGCCGTGTGTATCGCTTACGAAACCGTGACTGATGACCGTGGTGGCTTACCTCTGCTGGCCCCAATGTCTGAAGTGGCTGGTCGTATGTCGATTCAAGCAGGCGCGATGGCATTAGAGAAATCCTCTGGTGGTCGCGGCATGTTATTAGGCGGTGTTCCTGGTGTTGAGCCTGCAAAAGTCGTGATCATCGGTGGTGGCATGGTCGGTACCAATGCTGCACAAATGGCTGTGGGTATGGGCGCTGATGTCGTTGTTCTTGACCGCAGTATCGATGCACTGCGTCGCTTAAACGTACAATTTGGTTCTGCAGTTAAGGCTGTTTACTCAACTGCCGATGCAATTGAGCGCCATGTATTAGAAGCTGATCTTGTGATTGGTGGCGTATTAATTCCTGGTGCTGCGGCGCCTAAGCTTGTAACACGTAGCATGATCGCACGCATGAAGCCTGGCAGTGCTATCGTTGACGTAGCAATCGATCAAGGTGGTTGTGTGGAAACTTCACATGCAACGACTCACCAAGATCCAACCTACATCGTTGATGACGTGGTGCACTACTGTGTGGCAAACATGCCAGGTGCCGTAGCCCGCACTTCAACCTTCGCTCTGAATAACGCGACTCTGCCTTATATTCTTAAGTTAGCTAACTTAGGTTATAAAGCCGCCCTGTTACAAGACAAACACTTACTGAACGGTTTGAACGTGATGCACGGCAAACTGGTTTGTAAAGAAGTGGCGCAAGCATTAAATCTTGAGTACACAGCGCCAGCAAGTTTATTAGCCTAATCATATGAGAGCCTAGGTCTTTCTGACCTACTCTGCTTTGTTCGGCCTCACTCTGTTGAGGCCGATTTTTTATGCTGATCACAAATATCTTCATCCGTGCGGGTCTTAGTAAACTCAGGCTGACAATTTGCCTTAGGATTCGATTAGCATAATCTAAAAGAATCACCAAACAGCGCTTTACCCCTACAGGTAAATTCCCTACAATCCATGCAATTTGCTAAAGGCACGGAGAGAAAAATGAGCCAAGTCAGACACAGTAACCTATTGATTTTAGGTTCAGGTCCCGCAGGATACACGGCCGCAGTTTATGCTGCGCGCGCAAACTTAAAGCCTGTGATGATCACAGGTATGCAGCAAGGTGGTCAGTTAACCACCACGACTGAAGTTGAAAACTGGCCAGGTGATGCAGAAGACTTAACGGGTCCCGCATTAATGGAGCGTATGCAAAAGCATGCGGAAAAGTTTGATACTGAAATCCTTTTCGACCATATCAATGAAGTGACGCTGACTGAGCGCCCTTTCCGTTTAAAAGGCGACAATGGCGAATACACTTGTGATGCGCTGATCATTGCGACAGGCGCCTCTGCCCGTTACTTAGGACTTGAGTCTGAAGAAGCGTTTAAAGGACGCGGCGTATCGGCCTGTGCGACCTGTGATGGTTTCTTCTATCGCAATCAGAAAGTTGCAGTCATTGGTGGCGGTAACACTGCCGTTGAAGAAGCACTTTATTTGAGTAACATCGCCGCCGAAGTGCACTTAATTCACCGCCGTGACACCTTCCGCTCAGAGAAAATCCTTATCGATCGTTTAATGGATAAAGTGGCAAACGGCAACATTATCCTGCACCTTGACCAAACCATGGAAGAAGTGGTTGGTGATGCTATGGGTGTAACGGGCCTGAAAATGAAGAGCACCAAAGATGGCGCTATCACAGATCTGGCCGTTGCCGGCGTGTTTGTGGCCATTGGTCACAGCCCAAATACTGGGATTTTCGAAGGCCAATTAGAGATGAACAACGGTTATCTGAAGGTACAAAGCGGCCTTCAAGGTAACGCGACCCAAACGAGCATCGAAGGTGTGTTTGCCGCAGGTGACGTTATGGACCAACATTACCGTCAAGCGATTACCTCTGCGGGTACCGGTTGTATGGCTGCATTAGATGCTGAGCGTTACTTAGACGCTAAAAAGTAATTACGCGCCGAAACAATCGAGTGTGACTTTTACGGGTGGTCCTCTACTCAAATGAAATAGCAGGCATTTCCCTGCTATTTTTTTATCTGTATCTTGTGACTCGCTTGAAGCAAGCCTCTACGCTATTTAGGACGGGTTACAGCAGCAGCAACAAAAAAAGGGACCAAATGGTCCCCTCTTAAGTGCGACAAACTAATTGCTTAGTTTAACGCTTCTTTTGCTTTTTCAACTAAAGTTGCGAATACAACTTTGTCGAATACAGCGATGTCAGCCAAAATCTTACGATCGATTTCGATAGACGCCTTTTTCAGACCGTTGATGAAACGGCTGTAAGACAGACCATTTTGACGAGCTGCAGCATTAATACGTGCAATCCACAGTTGACGGAATTGACGTTTTTTCTGACGACGGTCACGGTAAGCATATTGACCAGCTTTAGTTACTGCTTGAACAGCAACGCGGTAAGTACGGCTACGAGCGCCATAATAACCTTTAGCTAATTTTAAAACTTTCTTGTGACGAGCACGTGCGGTTACACCACGCTTAACTCTTGGCATTTTCTAATCTCCTAAATTAAGCGTATGGTAATTGACGCGCGATTGCTGGAACGTCAACTTTAGCAACTAAACACTTGTTACGTAAGTGACGCTTACGCTTAGTGCTCTTTTTGGTCAGAATGTGACGTAAATGGGCTTGCTTGCGCTTGAAACCATTAGCGGTTTTCTTAAAACGCTTCGCTACACCTCTGTCGGTTTTCATTTTAGGCATTACTAAAACTCCGCATTGGGATGTTAAATAAAAAGCAAGGCGAGCGAAGGCATATAGCCTTCGCTACTTTTATAGGTTGCCCTACTTATTTCTTTTTAGGCGCTAGCACCATAATGGCTTGTCGGCCTTCCATTTTCGGGAAGGATTCAACAATTGCATACTCATCCAAATCTGTTTTGATACGGTTCAATAGATCCATACCCAGGTTTTGGTGAGCCATTTCGCGGCCTCGGAAACGCAGCGTAATTTTCGCTTTGTCCCCGTCTTCCAGAAAACGTATCAGGTTGCGTAGTTTTACCTGATAGTCGTTTTCGTCAGTTCCAGGACGGAATTTGATTTCCTTAACCTGAACCTGTTTTTGCTTCTTCTTTTGTTCCTTTTGAGCTTTCGCTTTATCAAATAGGAACTTACCGTAGTCCATAATGCGACATACTGGAGGTTCAGCGTTTGGACTAATTTCGACTAGGTCTACACCCGCTTCATCTGCCAAATTCTGAGCATCTCTGATGCTTACCACACCAATAGCTTCACCATCAATGCCAGTTAAGCGTACTTCAGGTACACCTGTGATTTCTTCATTGATTCTATTAGGGGCCGGCTGACGCCCTGCTGTTTTCTTGATCTTTATGACCTATTCCTCCAACAATTTGAGACTACGGAGCGAAATTTGTTGATGGATCTTGGCGGCGAAATCTTCGATTCGCATCTTACCTAAATCGACTCCATCACGTGTACGCACCGCAACTTCCTTATTTTCCATTTCCTGATCGCCAACGACCAATAAATAAGGAACACGCCTTAAGGTGTGCTCGCGTATTTTAAAGCCTATTTTCTCATTCCTCAAGTCAAATGAGGCACGAATACCTTGTTCTTTGAAGAATTTGACCACTTCTTCAACATA
The DNA here is from genome assembly GCF_023283775.1 of Shewanella seohaensis. Classification (NCBI taxonomy): domain Bacteria; kingdom Pseudomonadati; phylum Pseudomonadota; class Gammaproteobacteria; order Alteromonadales; family Shewanellaceae; genus Shewanella; species Shewanella seohaensis. Next base: position 82,003 of record NZ_JAKILE010000008.1, on the reverse strand, counting down.
ATCAGCCTGTTTGTCGGTGATATTCATCACGACAACTTGCATCGGGGCCAACCAAGTTGGGAAGCGACCTGCGTATTCTTCAATCAAAATACCTAAGAAACGCTCCAACGAGCCTAAAATCGCACGATGGATCATCACTGGTGTTTGACGGCTGTTATCTTCGGCGACATAAGTTGCCCCTAAACGGCTCGGTAATGCATAGTCTAATTGCACAGTACCGCACTGCCATGCACGGTCTAAACAGTCGTGTAGTGTGAACTCAATCTTAGGACCGTAGAAGGCGCCTTCACCCGGTAAAATAGTGAACTCGATGTTGTTCGCACGTAAAGCTTGCTTGAGTGCTTCTTCGGCTCTGTCCCACATGGCATCGTCACCGATACGTTTTTCTGGGCGAGTCGACAGTTTTACAACGATGTTTTCAAAGCCAAATGTCGAGTAAGTGTCGTATACCATTTGGATACAAGAGCTCACTTCTGCTTGAACTTGATCTTCAGTACAGAAGATATGGGCATCGTCTTGAGTAAAACCACGTACGCGCATGAGTCCGTGCAGCGAACCTGAGGGCTCATTGCGGTGACAGCAACCAAACTCCGCCATACGCAATGGCAGATCACGGTAAGATTTCAAGCCTTGGTTGAAGATCTGTACGTGGCCTGGGCAGTTCATTGGCTTAACCGCGTATTCACGGTTTTCACTGCTGGTTGTGAACATGGCTTCTGAGTATTTATCCCAGTGACCAGAGCGTTCCCACAGTACGCGGTCCATCATCAACGGACCTTTCACTTCTTGGTAAGTGTATTGATTTAACTTACGGCGAATGAAACGTTCTAATTCGAGGAAGATGCTCCAACCATCGTTATGCCAGAACACCATGCCTGGTGCTTCTTCTTGCATATGGTAGAGGTCAAGCTGCTTACCAATTTTACGGTGGTCACGTTTAGCCGCTTCTTCAAGACGGGCTAAATGGGTGCTCAGGGCTTTTTTATCCGCCCATGCAGTACCGTAAATACGTTGCAGCATCTTGTTTTCAGAGTTACCGCGCCAATAAGCGCCGGCAATGCTCATCAACTTGAAATGGTGGCAGAAACGCATGTTTGGCACGTGTGGACCACGGCACATGTCGGTGTATTCTTCGTGATGATAGAGCGCTGGAGTCGCATCTTTGCTGATGTTCTCATCCAGAATCGCGATCTTGTATTCTTCACCGCGGGCGGCGAAGGTATCACGGGCTTCTTGCCAGCTCACAACGCGTTTGACTACGTCGTAATTGGTCTTAGCCAGTTCAAGCATACGTTTTTCGAGGGCTTCGATATCTTCTTGAGTCAGCTTGTGCTCAAGATCGATGTCGTAGTAGAAGCCGTTATCGATCACAGGACCGATCGCCATCTTGGTTTGTGGCCATAATTGCTTGATTGCATGGCCTAATAAATGCGCGCAAGAATGGCGAAGGATTTCAATACCTTCTTCGTCTTTAGCGGTAATAATAGAAAGTTCAGCATCGGTTTCGATCAGATCGCAAGCGTCTTTTAGTTCGCCATTCACGCGACCAGCGATACAGGCTTTAGCAAGACCAGGGCCGATATCAGCGGCAACATCGAGAGTCGATACGGGATGTGCAAACTCGCGTTTGCTACCATCAGGAAGTGTAATTACAGGCATGAAATATCCTTGTCCAGTGGTGACCCACACGTAGGGCCACATGGTGATTAAGTAAAAAGAGAATGCTCGCGAGGTTAAGACAGTACAGGAGTCTTAGCCGCCTTGCGTAGCAGGACAGTTATTCTACGGGATAGTCTTTAAGGCACGCAAGTTAAATGGCCCAATTGCGAGGCTTAGCCCCCAAATTAGCTCCGTTATTAACATCATCCGCAAAGTTTGCCATGAATTCATCATATTGCAGTCAATCGTTCATGTGGCAGTCATTTAACGCCCCTACGCTATGCGCGTTAAATAATTGCGGGTGGGTTGGAGGTTTACCACCACGCATATCGCGCAGTCGCATCGCTGTAAATAATGAAGCCAAAGGAGTTGGTATGTTCACGAGTATCCTATTGACGGTTGCACTTAGCCAAGTCGCCCAGAACCCAATCCCAGTTAGCCCAACGCCAGTCATTCAACCTGAACCCCGAGCGGTTCAACGCCAAGCGGTGCAATTTGACGCCATTGGTTTGCAGGCCGATATCCACGCCGAGCTTTTGCTGCAGATAGAACAGCTATCGCAGGCCATTAGTGACAATATAGAGGAAGGCATATTACCGACGGCGCCTGTAGAACTGATGACTGTAAAGGATTGAGTTAAATTAACATAACTTACATAACTTAACTGGTGCGCATGCTTGACGGTTCTTACGCTAGGTAAATTTCAGTGAAAAAGTACCAAGCGCTGTGCGGAACGGAAAAATCTAGTTGCTGAGATTTTGATACCGACTTTATCTAAGTTGCCAGGGCACATTCTTGTATACTCAACTAAAGCCAGTGTGAAGGTTTAGCGACAAGTGTCATCCCTAGCATTCGTTAGAGAGGAGTTGCGCCATGAGGATCATGAATAAAGTGATTGCCTGCCCCCACTGCGGACATCATCAACATATAAGTATTGATGCCAGCAGCGGCGATCAGGATTATTACGATGACTGCCGAATTTGTTGTAATCCCATCCACCTGCGTTTACATGTGGATGATGCCCGCCGAACCATAGAGTTATATATTGACTCGGACGACGAGCAAATTTACTAGGCATGTTAATTAAGATTGGCCGCTAAAACGTTTGGCCAGCACGCGCTCGACGGTGTCGACGATCGCTTGGGTTTGGCTGTCAATTTCGATATTTAACTCATCTCCAACCTGACACTGGCCTAAATTGGTCAATTTGAGGGTTTCTGGGATCAAGTGCAGCATAAAACTGCTTTCGGTCACCTCGCCTACCGTTAAGCTGCAACCGTTTACCCCGACAAAGCCTTTATAAAGGATATAGTTCATCCATTTGGGCTCGACACTTAAGGTTAGATCATAATGCTGCTCGGTATGACTAATGTGGCTAACTTTCGCCTTAGTATGAATGTGTCCCGAGAGGATATGGCCGCCGATTTCGCTGCCGAACGTCAAAGAACGCTCAATGTTCACCCGCTGGCCAACGGTCAAATTGGCAAGGTTTGTCAACCTTAAGGTCTCTTCCACTACATCGAAAAATACCCTATCATCAACGACCTGAGTCACCGTCAGACATACCCCGTTATTTGCCACACTTGCACCAATCGCAAGTCCCTCATGCAAATCAGGTTTAAACGCTACCTCAAGGGTATTTAGGCCATCTTTCTTATGTATTGCAACCACCTCGCAGGTGGCTTGAACTATACCAGTAAACATTTTTTGCTCGCTTATTCGTTAAAGGCTGTATTTATGAATCATTCAGGCTTTCAGGCCAAACGCTTAATTCAACTCGCACTCCCAGTGTTGATCGCCCAAGTGACACAAACCATGATGGGGTTTATCGATACTGTCATGGCGGGCCGCGTCAGTGCTGTCGATATGGCCGCCGTGGCCGTAGGAACCAGTCTTTGGTTACCCGCCATCTTATTTGTCCAAGGGCTGCTGATGGCCTTTACGCCGTTATTTGCCCATCACAATGGCGCAAACAATCAGAAAGCCATTCAACCGCTGGCGTTTCAAGGCGCTTATCTGGCCTTAATTGGTGGTATTGGCGTGATGGTGTTTCTCGCATCCGCGCCACTCGTGCTCAGCCATATGAATTTAGAGCCCCAATTGTACAACTTAACCATAGGATATATCGACGGTATTTTATGGGGCGCGCCCGCATTTGTGCTCTATCAGGTATTACGCGGTTGCAGTGAAGGGATTTCTTACACATTACCGACCATGATCATCGGATTCGTGGGGTTAGCGGTGAATATTCCGGCGAACTATATCTTTATCTATGGCCATTTCGGCGTGCCTGCCATGGGCGGTGCCGGTTGTGGTGTCGCGACCGCACTGGTGTTTTGGGCCATGTTGATAGCCATGACGATTTATATGCAGTTCCATAAAAAGTTTGCCGCATTGGCGCCCTTTAGCCAGTTCCATCGCCCCGATTTTGCCACCATGAAGAAGATGACCAAGCTTGGGATGCCGATTGCGATGGCACTCTTCTTTGAGGTAAGTCTGTTTGCGATTATCGCCCTGCTTCTGGCGCCATTGGGCGCGACTGTGGTGGCGAGTCATCAGATTGCGTTGAACTTCTCCGCCATAGTATTTATGTTGCCACTCTCGATTGGTATTGCTGTCTCGATTCGCATTGGTTACTACCTCGGCCGCGATCGTGCGGATATTTCTGCGGTGGTGGCAAAGGTCGGATTGTGGTTGGCACTTTCATTGGCCTTGTCGACGGCAATCTTAACGGTGTTATTCCGTTTCCAAATCGCCGAGTTGTATAACAGCGATCCCGAAGTGGTGGTACTTGCGGGCAGCTTGATGCTGATGGCCGCGCTGTATCAATTATCTGACTCAGTCCAGGTGGTCGCCGCCGGCGCCTTGCGTGGATATAAAGATACCCGCAGTGCGTTTTACATTACCCTGTTCTCCTATTGGGGCATCGGCATGACATTAGGTTACACCTTGGCGTATACCGACTTTATCGTACCCGCCATGGGCGCCCATGGTTTTTGGACAGGATTAATTGCAGGCCTCACCTCGGCGGCGCTGCTGTTTTTCATCCGCCTTCGTTATATTCAAAAGCATGGTGTACATTTAAGTTTGATTGAAGGCGACAGCGTGCATCACTAAGGAGATGGAAAGATGAAACGGCGAGCATTTGGCTCGGCGTTTTATTTCGTGAAGGGTGATTTTGGCCTGCATCTCAGTCTAACTTGCCGTTTTATCAACAACTTTGCTGAAACACTGGACAAGTTGCACAGCAATTCACCATTTGGCAATAAAATTCATTTTTTTGCTTGCCAGCCTTTCGCTATCCCCCTAATATAGCGCTCGTTCCGAAGCACAACGCAAAGTAGTGTTACCGTAACAATTAAAACAATGCACCCGTAGCTCAGTTGGTTAGAGCACTACCTTGACATGGTAGGGGTCGGTGGTTCGAGTCCACTCGGGTGTACCACTCTCTTCACAGAGTATAAAAAGTGAAATTCAAACAGTGCACCCGTAGCTCAGTTGGTTAGAGCACTACCTTGACATGGTAGGGGTCGGTGGTTCGAGTCCACTCGGGTGTACCATTTCTTGCTTTAACTCCCTATAAAACCTCAATTTAACCTGTTAATCCATCAAGATGCTTAATTTTTATTTGTGCCTAAGATAAAATCTTCGTGCCTGTTCTTTGTTTTTCCACAAACATTCAAACATGCCCCACCCTTCGGTTATACCTAATTTTGCCTCTATTGCTTAATCGAGATTTACCGGAATTTCTCTCAAATTCGCCGTTTCCTAAATGTGAGCCCATTTCGTGCCAAACCAGTTGGCACAAAATGCTTTTGACGATTTTTGTTGTTCCTTAAGTGAGAAGGTTTAATTTTGCTAACGATTTATTGAGATAAGTGCATTAAACATTGGTTAATCATATTGCTTGACAGTCGATGTTTAAAAGTAAATTACAGCTTAACTAGTACACGCCCAGTCGTTTGACCTTGCACAATTTTATGTGCGAAATCAGGAACCTCTGCTAATGAAATCTGTTGGCAAGCTTGTTGATAAAAATGAGTTGGTAGTGCTTCAATCACAGCTTCCCATGCCGCTTTTCGTTTCTCAAATGGACAAGAAACAGAGTCGATCCCAAGTAACTTCACACCCCGCAAAATAAACGGCATAACAGTTGTTGGTAATGCAAAACCGCCCGCTAATCCACAGATAGCCGCTGCACCACTATATTGTATTTGCGCTAATGCTTTAGCGAGGATCTTGTTGCCAACCGTATCGACCACACCCGCCCAGCGCTGCGCCTCAAGCGGTTTAGCATCTTGTTCAAGTTCACTGCGAGCGATCACATCTACAGCACCTAGTGCTTTCAATAATGGCGCATTCTCTTCAACCCGACCACTGCAAGCAACCACACGATAGCCTGCATTGGCGAGCAAAGCCACTGCTACAGAGCCCACACCACCACTGGCACCTGTTACGAGAACATCGCCACTTTGGGGTGTCACCCCTGCCTGTTGCAGCGCTTGCACGCACAACATCGCAGTAAGCCCTGCCGTGCCTATCATCATGGCTTTCGCGGCATCACAACCTTGCGGCAGATGCACTAGCCAGTCGGCTTTAACTCGCGCTTTTTGCGCCATACCACCCCAATGGTTTTCACCCACACCCCAGCCCGTCATAATCACCTGATCGCCGACTTGGTATCTCGTATCTGTGGATCCGCGCACCACACCCGCAAAATCGATGCCTGGAACCATGGGAAACTGGCGAATGATTTTGCCCGTGCCAGTCACTGCTAAACCATCTTTATAATTCAATGAGGAGTATGCTACATCGACTAAAACTTCACCTTCTGGTAGTTCAGCTTCGTTAATCGGTGTAACTTGAGCATTTATACGACCATCTCTTTGTGTTAAAACTAAAGCATCAAACATAAGTTTTCTCCGCAAGCTATATTAAAAATATTAACAACGAGACTCTTATGGATATGCAGTCTCTCAAATTAAATAATCCTTATCGTCAAGCGGCCGAAAAGGCCGATGAACTGCTAGGTAAGTTCGATAACCACTTGGCAAATACAAACTCAGTTGGAATACGTTTATCCGAGTGCCCCATTAACTGAGTTAACGCATAACTAAATTGACAATAGAGCTGTATATCATTCGCTTGTCTATTGGAGTCATCACTATTTATCATTGCGCCACGAAGATAGTCCATGACGAGTTCAGTTCGATTAAACCCTGGAATATCACCAACTTCTGAGATCGTATTTCTATTCCATTGAGTGTATTCATCACATCTTTTTTCAAATCGCTGCCGGCAGCTCGTTGTCGCTTCGAATAATAAAGTTTGATTGGGCATAATACGCTCAATCACAAACCGTTGTTGCGATAAGACTTGATGAAGTCGATAGCAGTGATGATATAAGAATCTGCTAAAAGGATCTGGATATCGCTGTGCGTCCTGCTTTGCCGCGAAGAGCCACTCATCGTATTGGGCAGAAGCGACGGCAACGATAAGATCAGCTTCTGTTGTAAAATGATTATAGATAGTGCCTTTCGATATTTGACTCACCTGAACCAAATGAGAACGACATAAATCAAATGTTTTGTGTCCTCTCAAGCTACGCAGTGCAACTTGTGTTAGGTAGTCTCTCCTTTGCTCCCAACTACTCATCTCGACCTCATCACATTCTGACAATCAATAACATTGCAACTTCACAATCAAACAATAACAGTGTTTAACGCAAGGCCAAATTGAGTAATACTGATACCATCATGAATAAACTCAATAGCAACAAATGTTAAAAATTGAACTACTTGAGAGTTTTATTGCAATAGCGGAATGCGGCAACTTATCAAAAGCGGCAGATAAAGTCTGCCGCACACAATCAACCTTGAGTTTACAAGTCAAAAAGCTTGAAGAGGTCGTTGGTCAATCGTTGTTGCTGCGAGACAACAAAGGCGTAGCCTTAACCGAGGCTGGTTTAACTCTATTAAATTACGCCTATAAAATGATGCAACTCAATTCGCAGGCAATGAATGAATTAAAAGACTGTCCCAACCGAGAAACTATCAGATTAGGGGTGCCTACCGACTACATCGGATGTTATTTGAACAGTTGTTTGTTGGAATTTATCCGAGAATTCACCTGTATCGAACTCGTGATCGACACTGATGTCAGTGGGAATCTGTTTAAGCGCCTACAGCAGGGGGAATTTGACCTCATCGTTGCCACCCACTGGCAAACACCTATTAACGGTGAGTTGCTGTTCTCCCGCCGCTTTCATTGGGTTGCAGCCAAAGGTGGCAACGCACATAAACGCGAGACGATTCCGATGGCGCTTTACCCTGAAAACTGCCCGATACGTGCGCAGGTATTTGCCAACCATCAACTCAGTATGCGGCCAATTCATGTATTGTTATCGACCCCATCACCACAGGCCTTATGTATGGCGGTAGAGAATGATCTTGTCATTGCGCCCATTGCCGAGTTTCGCATTAATGAACAGATGCAAATATTGGATCCACTCGAATATGGCTTACCACCTCTTCCCCTCTTTAATGAATCTATTTATCTCAATCCAGAAACGCAAACAGACGCCACAATTCAGCTAATCGCATTACTCAAAGCAAATGTAGATCATTTATAAAATGCAAAATAATGCGTAATCTCGGTGAGATAAACAACGTTTTATCGCTAACCTAATTGAACGTATGCCAACATAAATGTTGGCATACGTATAAGTAGGAAATACTTTTTTAGCGCCGCTTAGAAATAATATCCGAAATTAATATTAACTCGCTTATCCCAACTATCACCGATTTCAGGTAAACCAACATGACCATTGTCACGAGTGGAGGCATACATGTTTTTACCCAAAATAAAATCGACCATGGTATAAGTCGGGCCTGCTGCAATGGCGCAGCCAGTCACATTTTGATAGCTGGTATCATAGCTATCATCGGATACATCCGGTGTCACCATGCCAAAATCATTATAGAACTTAAGACTACCCCAATCGGTCGTGACTGTCTTTGCGATATTAACACTGTATGCCTGCGCCTTAGAGGCAATCTCATACTGCCAATTGTAAGCAGCGACCGCTATTTTATTACTATCTATGGCATCGGCTGCATCATATTCATACTGCATAGCCTGCAGTTGTAGACCCCAACCATTGTAGGTCGCATCCAGATGAATCGCGACAGCATAGCGGTCACCATTGTTGCCTGTTGCATCGTTATAGATCTGGCCGTATTCGATAGAGCCACCCAAAAGTGTTTTGCCGCCTTCATAGCTCATCTCGTACATTTGACGTAGATTTAACTGGTTCGTCTCTTCGTTATTGTATTCGGTGCCGTTAACAATACCGCTGTACAGATCAGTTGAGTAACGATCGGCGCGGCCAGCACCATATTCTGCATTCTTATAGAAGGCTATTTCGGTCCCCCAAGCGCCCTTCTGGTATACCCCTTTCACTCCTAAGTCGTAATCATCTTCGAATCCTAAGTAGTAAGGCACACCAAACCAGAAGCTGTTTGAAATAAATCCAGGATTACCAAAAGGAACCTGATTCACGCCAAACTGAATCTGCCAGTCAGCACTAAGGTCGTAAAATCCATAACCATAACGCAGCGCTTGCCAGCCATCATAAAAACGGTATTCACTGGCAAGTCCCCACTCACCCAGCTTACCGTTAAACTTAATTGCCGCCATATCGAAAGTAAGATCGCCGCCCTTATCTTTTGAGCTCTGACTGTAATCTTTATAGGCATAATTCACCCTAACAGTACCGCCAACATCAATGCCATTTTGTGGTTCTTCTGCCTGCACCCCACTTGTTGTCAATGCGAGGAGAATCCATGCCGCGATAAGATATAAGTTTAGATTTTTCATCATTTACCTCTTTATTTCCCATGCAATTTTAGGTGCACGGTACCACTTCATATTGACCTTATTTTTGGCCTTATTTTTCCGTAATTACCACTTCAAGTTAGTCAGATCACACTGAATAACCTCATCTTTATTTGCCGGAGTCCCTGGATGTTTCGCCGACTCACACAGCAGTGTCGTGCCATAGTCATTGCGCTTGTCATGGGCATTACTTCTGGCCCAAACCGAAACAATAGCCCGCTCATGAGGCTTAGCTTCACAGCTACCATCGATATCAAAAGCATGTATTGTGTTCTGGTGAAAATACATCAAGGGATCTTGCTGATAGCTGCTGGCTAACCACATGGTATGGCCATTGTGCTGTGCGGCATCGAATTGAACTCTGCGCATCTTGTCATCTTGCTTCACCGTCTTGAGCAAGGGTGAATCAGCACGTACTGCAAAACTCTTAAATTGGTTGACGCATGCGGGCACGCGCATGTTGTAGTAGATCTCCGCAATCGCATGATTGTGATAGGGATAAAGCGTATCGACTGACTGCACTGTCATCCCCACTTCAGCACCCACCTTTTCACCATTAATCTCATCGATACGCAGTAATCCCCAATGACCGAAGATCTCAGCATAGGCATAACCACCGCGGATGTTGTTAAAATTCTTATCATTTCGCTTACTCTCTTCGGCATACATAGGAAACCAACCTGCTGCTGCCCACAAATTGGGTAGAGTGTTGGCGCTGATATCATATGGAAAGGCTGAAGGCATTTTCACTTCATCACCAGTGACCATCTTATAGAAATTATCAGTGAAGATCTGACCTAATTTCTGTACCTCTTTATTTGTCACCTTTGTTTTAAAGAATTCATCAAACGTTGTACGCTTGAAATACTGCGCAACGGGTGAGTGTTTGGTTAATTCGCCACCGGGGTTATAAATCCAATTAACCTCTTCACGGGCGCCGAAACATTGTTTGGCCTTGTCGGCGTTGTAGATCACTTGATAGATGTTTTTCACCATCAACTGCATGTCTCTGCGATCCATAATGCACATCTTATTTGCACTCAGGGTCGAATCGACAATGGCCTCATCAGAATTCAGGCAGTGACTGTTTTCGCCATTGGTTAACGCGATAGCGTAGGCCTTAAGGTAGGTTAGCGTCTCATCCCAAAGCATATCGAGATACTTTTGATCTGCTTTTGAATGCTTGACTGGTTCTCCCAAACACTTAAACCGCGCGTTGTATATATCTGCCTCGTCTAAAAAGTCAGGTATATCAGTCGCCATTGCAGCATTTGCTGATAACAATGACAGAGCAATGATTGCCTTTTTCATTCATCTCATCCTTATTCACATATTATTTTTCTAACCACTTACCGAGTGAATAATACGCTTGGAATCCATTCCAAAAATGTAGCCAGCACATAAGTAACTTTGCCTAGCGCACAAAACAACGCTAGTCACACAATTTATAAAATTATATTTAACAAGGGAGACTAATTTAAAAAATAAAAAAGCCCCTTAGTCATAATCACTAAGGGGCACATAAGGCGAGGATGTTAACTATAAATTTCTTTGCAGGGATAATTTAATTTGTCAATTCGCTATATTTATTTCACAAGCTTAGTTGTGCCCAATTTATATCATCTTAAAAATAAAGCGAGCTAATATCGAGTGATAGCCTAGGGTAATCCTAGGCCATGTCGGAGCCTTTACTTTTTATACTTGTCAAACTTAAAGGTGTGGCAATTACTGCATAAAGGTTGCTTCGACTTATGTTCACCGTGACATTCCTGACACGGCAGATCTTTACCATAATGCAGATTATTATGTGGATTCTGCCACTTATCCTCTTCACTACGAGCCGTTTTCTTGGCTAAATCATCCACATCGTGACACTGCAAACAAGCTTGATCCGAAGGAAATTGCTTGATGCCATTGTCGTGACATACCTTACAATCTTTGCCTATGACTTCTTTATGCCAAGGACGTTGCTCTACGGCTTGAGCAGACAGACTCACCAAGCCACCTAAGACCAGCGCGAGTACAATATTTAACATTTTCATTATTGATTCCTCTTATTTACTGGCCACTTAGGCTTGCATCATGCTGCGGGCGGCTGTCATACCCATCACCATACATTCTGGAATTGAGCAGCTCCCCAAACGGCTAACACCGTGAATACCGCCACAAACTTCTCCAGCGGCATACAAACCTGGGATAGGTTGACCCGTAAAGCTGTCTTTTACTTGCGCCTTAGTATTGACCTGCACACCACCTTGGCAGTAATGCACTTTTGGCCATAGGCGAACTACGGTAAATGGCGCTTCAATATATTTATCCTTGGCTTTTGTCATATTCTTGTTAAATTGCTTATCAACACCCGTTTTGACATAGCCGTTATATTCTTCAATCTGTGCTTTTAATGGCTCGATTGGTACGCCAAAGTGTTTCGCTAACTCCTCAAGAGTATCGAACTTCCAACCCACATTATATTTAAGTACTTTGGCAGTATTAGGATGCTGCTTAGAGTCCTTAAAACTCGTAATTAAAATGGGTGGTAGCGGTTCACCTTTAGCATCACGACATGCCAACTCCGCATCGGCTCGTGTTTTCCTGTCCGCAATCTCATCCATGAAGCGTTTACCAGTCATACAGTTAATCGCAATTGAATGTGGGAAATTAAAAATCGAATAATTAGATACATAGCCAAAGCCGCCTTCATCGGGCGAAGCCCATGGCCCAGATTGGATATGGGCAAGGTGGACAGGCACAGCCCCTAAGCGGAACATTTCCAACATGCCCTCACCGGTCGCGCCAGGCGCATTGGTACAGCCTACTTCAGAGGTTAGCGTCGGATCTTGCGCCATCCGAAAATCGATATTCTGCGCAAAGCCGCCGGTCGCCATAAGCACGCCTCGCAATGCTCGAATATTAACAACCTTCCCTGGTTGATCTTCAGCAAAGTGATAGTTTTCGCGCATTTTCACACCGACAACATTTCCCTTATCCCCCAAAATGAAACCTTCAAACTTAGCGCGGTTATGGGTCTTTACACCTAGCCTGCGGCACTCTTTTAGCAGAGGTTGAGTAATACCGGCACCACAACTCACACTCGTTTGGTAAGTTCGAGCAACGGAATGACCACCCAGTTGCTGCAAATATGGATGAAATTCAGCTCCAGCATCTAACGTCATTTGCAGCGCCTCTACAGCATGTGAAGCCACATGCCGTAATAAGCTCTCGTCTGCAATACCGCGGCCAGATGCAATTTGATCCGCAACCATTTTTTCAACTGAATCATCAATGCCTTCTTTTTTCTGCATTGGCGTCCCAGGTGCCGCGAATAAACCGCCATTAATTGCAGAGTTACCGCCGAAATAAGACATTTTTTCAAATATATGTACATCTTTAGCGCCTTTGCGAATAGCCTCTATACCTGCAGCTAATCCCGCAAAACCAGACCCCACAATTAGCACTTCAACTTCTTTATCCCATTTAACACCGTCGGCCTTTTCTGATAACGCCATAGCAGGTGCAGCAATCGCAACACCTGTAGCGGCACCTAAGCCTTTAATAAAATTACGGCGTCCTAGCAGATCATATTTGCTCATCTGTCATCACCCTTGTTGTTTTAATAGACAGGAACATATTAAAGATGGAACGCATTCCAAAACGAGAGAACATTTAAAGTTGCTTTAATCCAAATCGGCAACATCGCAGAAGTATTAAGTAACGTTAGTTTCTCTAAGAAAATTGACTTATGCAGATTTATGGAATTAATTCCAGAGACTTTGTTATCCAAACCTAATAACGGCAACAAATTCAATTTATTTGTTTAAATGTCACACGAGATATTGAGTTTCAGACATGCCTGGCCAAGTCAGTTAGTCAGTGACTTGTGCATGGCGTGAGTATCGGCAACTTGCGCGTTGTAATTTCGTATACTTAAACAATCGCAGAGTAGTTACTCTATTCTGTACATAGCCGTTTCTGAGATTGAGGGAGGTAATGGCTAAGTCACTGAGCAATAGCCTGCTCATCGGGCCTGAAGGTAAACGAACCTAAGTTATTTAAGGCACTTGGTTGTATTGTTTCGAGTTGGCGTTTTTATAGGAGACTTAAGGTAAGTGGCTTGATTGCTCTGAAAATCATGCCGTTCTGCTAATCTACATCAAAATCAGTTCAACCGATGTGGGAAACAAAGCTCCTTTAGAAACCAGCAAATAACTGCTGTTAATTCAGCGATTAATTATCCGTTGGCATAGCGAAAGTTGAATGTCTGGCTTATATATTTATGGAGGGAATAAGCCTGTATCAGGCGTCGGATAAACACATTTGAGCATAATCATCATTGCTGGGGTTTACATGCGTAATCTAAAGATAAGTCACCTATTACTTGGCGCGTTTGCGATTCCTATTATTGCGATTCTAGGGTTAACCATGATGGCTATTAGCAAAATGCAAGTCATCAATGATCAGTCCACCGTCATATCCAACGACTGGTTGCCCTCCGTGCGGGTCATTGAGCGACTCAACGGTCAAACCGCAGATCTTAGGGTATTAGAATCCCGACATATTCTTTCGTTGGATAGTGATCAGATGCAAGAAACCGAAAGAGAGCTGGATAAAACCAAAGCGCAAATCGATGAATCTATCCGCACCTACGAGCAACTGATCAGCGGCAATGAAGAACGAAATATCTTCAATGATTTTCAGCGCTTATATAAGGAATATCTGGTCGTTCATCAGAAGCTGCTGGTACTGTCACGGGCAAATAAAAACGAAGATGCTAAGCAATTGCTGCTGACGGAATCACTCACTGCGTATAACGAATATTCGGATTTATTGCTGAAGTTATCGGATCTGAATTACAAAGGCGCGCAGGATGCAAGCAGCTATGGCGATGTGATTTACGATGAATCGATCACAATAATGGTATCCATCTTAGTCATAGTGTCACTATTGGTGTTAGCCACCTCCATCTTCATCTCAAAATTTATTATTACCTCCATTAATACTGTGCAGAGTTTTATTGCCAAACTGGCTAATGGCGATCTTACCGACCGAATTCAGGATACCGGTAGCAATGAATTAGGCCTCTTGGCTCAGGGGTGTAATGAGACTGCCGATAAAATTTCTGAGATGACAGAGCAATTGATCACCGTCGCCGACAATACCGCCACTTCGGCCGAAATCCTCGCCTCCACCATGAATCAGGTAGAACAAAATTCCCAACACATGTTGGTTCAGGTCGAGCAAATTGCGACGGCGCTCAATGAAATGTCCAGTACCGCGCTAGAAGTGAGTAAAAATGCGACCGAGGCCGAAACCAGCGCCGGCGAAGCGATGGCAAATGTCTCTGAGGGCAATAAATCGCTCGGCGAGTCAGATAATATTTCAGTAAAAATCGGGGCGGCGATCCGAGATTCAGGCTCGATTGTGAATCAGTTGAAAGACTATTCCATCGAAATTGGCTCGGTTATCGATGTGATTACCAGTATTTCCGAACAAACCAACCTACTGGCACTCAATGCGGCGATTGAAGCGGCAAGGGCTGGTGAAGCGGGTCGCGGTTTTGCCGTTGTCGCCGATGAGGTTCGCTCTCTTGCGGCTAAAACCCAGCAATCCACCATTGATATCCAAGAAATTATTTCAAAATTACAGTCTCAGGCGGAAAAGGCCGACCATTATATGAAGGCCAACACCAGTTTGCTGGATGAGTCCCAAATGGTATCGGAAAAAGTGCGCAGAGCTTTTCAGGGGATTTCGGCCTCAGTCAACGCGATTTCTAACGTCAATACAGTGGTCGCTACGGCCTCAAGCGAACAATCGAGCGTGACCGAGGATATTTCCAGAAATATCTCTTCAACGGTAGAAATGGTCGATCAAAACGTGGTGGGCGTCGGCAGCGCCAGTAAGGCTTGCCACGATGTGTTATCAGAAGCGGGTAAGCAAAAACAATTACTCGCTTTCTTCAAGACCAAGCGTCGTCATTGATTAGGGAATAGGTTTAAGACTGTGGGTCGATTGTGAGTTACACCGAACCACTGTGCGTTAGCACGCTTGAGATCTAGCGCAGCCTAGGTTAGTGGAGTCTAGATTAGTGGGGCCTAGGCTGCGTAACAAAAGAGGATAAATATCTAATCGCAGACACTTTGACGTTCAATATGGAAGCTTTCTGTTGAAGCTCTGTAGTAACGCAAAGTGTCTGCGGCTCAAATTCAGCAATTTATTAAGTTGAACGTTCCGCTTGTTCTTCCCATGTCATCCGTTTGCGATAAATGGTCGATGGGCTGATATCTAGTAGTGCTGCCGCTTTAGGAACATTACCATCACACAGGGCAATCGCCCCTTCTATCGTTTGCTTTTCGGTTAACCACAGTGGTTGGATCCGCGTCTCTTGGATGTGTGGATGCGCATCTTGCGTGGACTCTGGCGCTAATTCGCTGCTTATCCGTGGAATAGCGTTATCTATGTTCTGCGAAGCGTGAAGCTGCGTATGGGTTTCAGTCTGGGCACTGTTTTGTGAAAGCGCATTAGTATGAACTTGTGCATGGCTCCTCACTTGCGAGGCCTGCTTCAGCGGTGCGGGGAACATGCTGGGCTCGACATGGCTTGCGTCATTGAGCACCACAATTTGGCGAATCACGTTCTGAAGTTGCCTCACATTACCCGGCCAATCATAGGCTTGCAGCATAGTCGCGGCTTGAGGGTTAAAGTCGACAAACTGTTTACCTTCTTCCTTGCTGTAGGTTTTTAATAACTGTTTAGCCAGCAATAGCACATCGCTGCCCCGCGCGCGCAAAGGGGGCAGTTCAATGGGGATAACATGCAGGCGGTAGAACAAATCCTCGCGAAAATGCCCAAGTTTGACTTCTTCCCAGGGTTCGCGATTGGTCGCGCTGATAAAACGAATATCCACATGCTCTTCCTTGGAGCCGCCCACCCGCTGGAAAGTCCCCGTTTGGATAAACCGCAGTAGTTTACTCTGGAGCTCTAAATCCATTTCGCAGATTTCGTCGAGGAACAAGGTGCCACCGTCGGCACGAGTCGCCGCGCCATCTCGGTTGCTGTGGGCGCCGGTAAATGCGCCCTTACAGTGGCCAAAAATTTCGCTTTCAATCAGATCCTTTGGAATAGAGGCGCAGTTTAAGGCGATAAAAGGCTTGTCGGCGCGGTTACCCACTTGGTGAATGGCCTGAGCGCACACCTCTTTACCCGTTCCGCTCTCCCCCATAATAAATACTGACGCCTTACTGTTAGCGACACAATCTATGGTTTTGTACACACTCTGCATTGCCAGCGAATCACCGATAAACCCTTGGTAATGGCCTTTCGGTAAGCTGTTTTCATATTGAGTGACGAGCTCTAAGAGTTGCTTTTGCTTGAGCGCATTGCGAACGGTAATAGAAAGCCTTTTACTATCAAAGGGTTTGACTAAAAAATCGAATGCCCCTGAACGCATGGCGTCGATGGCAATATCGATACTGCCGTGGGCGGTGATCATAATTGTGCTGATATGGGGATAGCGCTGCTGCACTTGCTTGAGGATATCCAGCCCCGACATATCCGGCAGCTTGATATCGAGGATCAGCAGATCGGGCTGCCAGTTGGACAATTCACTTAAGGCGTCTGCGCCGCAATGAGCATGGGTCACTTTTATGTCCTCGGCACGCAGATACTCAGTGTAGAGCGCGCTGAGTGACAGGCTATCTTCGACCAATAATGCAGAATAATTCATAGCTCTCCCTATTGAATAAAACGTTCCGTTAATACGCTGTGTGTCTGCTTACCAAGGACATCAATTTGTGCCATCAGCTCTGGGATGGCGCCCAGTTGCTGCTCTCGGGCGCAGGCTTCTAATTTTCGAGCGAGTACAAATAATGCCGCCGCCCCAAAGCTGCCCGAGCTGCTTTTTAGAGTGTGGGCTTGATCTTCTATCTCGTCCACTTGACTGGCCTTAAGAGCGCTTAAGTTCTCGAGCCGCTGCGCTAACTCATCGCAAAAGATACTCATCATATTCGATAGACTCGCCTTACCGAGGGTTTGCTCAAGCTCCGCCAGCAGCGGCTCATCGAGCAGACTCGCAGTATTTTCAGCAGGTTTTACCGGGCTTTGTAAACTGACAACGGCATTGGGCAACCACTTTTGAATCACCTGCAACAAGGTCTTTTGTTTGACCGGTTTGGCGATAAAGTCCTTCATTCCAACTTGATAACAATGCTCTATCTCTTCTTTCATCACATTGGCGGACATGGCGAGGATCACTTGCTCTGGATGCTGCTGCAAAATAATTTGCGTGGCTTCAAGCCCATCCATCTCGGGCATACGCACGTCCATCAAGACGAGATCCAAGGGCTTGTTATCGACTAAGTTAACCGCCTCGACACCATTACAGGCGTAAGTGACATCAAAGCCTGCCTTGGTGAGCATAGTCCCGGCAATGATTTGGTTGGCGGGACTATCCTCCGCCAGCAAAATGTGGCCTTGGAATTTCTCCTGAGCCACGTATTCCTCTTCAAATTCGTTTGCAAGCGCATCCTTACTCAAGAGTGCCAACTGCATCGCACGGCTTAACGGCTTATTGATCACTTGATCTAGACCTAAGGTCGTCAAGGTTTGGCCTATCTCAGTGCTCATCCCCGACACCAAAGCCACCATGGAGCCATCGGGCGCTAAATGTGCTTTTCGTAATTGGTGGACATCTTTTTCATCCACCTCGAAGAAAAAGGTTTCATCGAGCAGGATAAGATTGAACGGAGCTTTAAATTGCTTGGCGCGTTTAATCGATGGCCAATCCTGCACCTCGACCGTCTCCACGCCATATTGCGAGTATTGTTTCGATACGAGCCTGAGCCAGGTCGCATCTTGATGGGCAAGCAGTACCCGCGAGTGCGCGGGGAAGTAATAGCTATGGCAGAAGTTGCTATCGAGCAGCTGCAAAGACACATAAAAGGTAAAGCAACTGCCCTTACCGAGTTCGCTATGTAATTCGATACTGCCGCCCATCATAGTGATAAGCTCGCTACAGATGGCTAAACCTAGACCCGTGCCTTTGTAGTTGGTGTTGTGGGTATCATGGACTTGGCTGAATTCTTGGAATAATTTGCTTTGTGCCTCCGCCGCAATCCCAATACCGGGATCGGTAACGCGGCAATAGAGTTGCACCTCTGTTTGATGATTGTCCGGCAGCCACATTTCGACGGTAATGGTGCCAGAGGAAGTGAACTTAATCGCATTATCCACTAAGTTATGCAGCACTTGGCGTAAGCGCTGCTGATCGCCAACCACAGTGCGGGGCACATTACGATTTACAAAGCTCACCAGCTGTAATCCCTTCTCAAAGGCTTTAGGTTCCAGAATTTGCAGCACCTGAGCGACCAGTTTGTCCGGTTCAAATTCGTGGGACTCGAGCACCATTTGTCCGGCTTCAATCTTAGAGAAGTCCAAAATATCGTTAATGGTATGCAGCAACGCACTGCCCGCTTCCCGTGCGATATTGGCGTGAATGCGCTGATCCTTACTCAGGGACGAATCGAGTAATAATTCCACCCCGCCTAAAATCGCATTCAGTGGCGAGCGGATCTCATGGCTCATG
The DNA here is from genome assembly GCF_023283775.1 of Shewanella seohaensis. NCBI lineage: Bacteria > Pseudomonadati > Pseudomonadota > Gammaproteobacteria > Alteromonadales > Shewanellaceae > Shewanella > Shewanella seohaensis. The sequence goes on along the minus strand of NZ_JAKILE010000008.1, from coordinate 62,871 downwards.
GTCGCTAAGAAGCGCGATTTGACTCGACTGCCCTGCTCGGCTTGTTCCTTAGCTAATTGCAACTTGAGTTCGTTGGCTTTGCGCTCGGAAATATCCCGTAAAAAGGCCGTAAACAGCACTTCATCACCAAGCTGAATAGGCACAACCTCAAGCTCAATGGGAATTTGATGACCCGCCTTGCAACGGGCCTGCAATTCAACCCGTTTATTGAGGATTTGCCCTTCACCCGTTTGTTTGTAATGGGCCATCCCTTGTCGGTGCTCATGGTGGTGCTCATCAGGAATGATTAAGTCTTCTAACAAGGCCCCAACCGCCTCTTCGCGGCTGTAACCAAAGAGCCGTGTGGCCGCGAGGTTAAACTCGATCACTTTCCCCGACATATCGATAGTGATCAAACAATCTTGGCTCGCCGCTAAGGTGGCAAGCAGCACTGACTCGGTTTTCGCCGCGGCAATTTCTTTGCGTTTTGCTTCGGATAAATCTTTGACTAAACCGATAAACATCGCCCGATTGTCGATGCTCATCTGCGACACAGATAAAGCAATGGGAAACAACTGCCCATCCTTACGTTGCGCCGTTAACTCGCGGCTGGTGCCGATGATTTTGGCAACATGGGTCGTGAAGTACTGTTGAATGTAACCATCGTGCAGCGATCTTTGGTCGAACGGCATGAAAATCGACACATTCTGGCCAATCAATTCATTGTGAGCATAACCAAAGAGTCGACTGACGGCGGGATTGATGTCGGTGATGATGCCAAATTCATTGATGATCACAAAGCCATCGACCGCCGATTCTAGAATAGTGTTAAGACGGATATTCGCCGCTTCCAACGCCTTGGTCCGCGCATCGACCTTATCCACCATGTTGTTGAAAGCGCAAGTCATCTGGGCGATTTCATCCTTGCCATTCACGGGGACACGCACCCCCAATTCCCCCGCTAAAATGCGTTTCGAGGCGCTGGTCAGCTGGGTTAAATTACGGGTGAGATAATGCCCCAGCAGCAGTGAAAACAAGGCCACCAGCAACATTTCTACCCCTGCTATCGAGAGGATCTGCTGTGTCACTGTATGAACGAGGTTCTCAAGGCTTTGTGTCTCAAAGCCCATACTGACTGAGCCAAAATGATAGCCATTGACTTCAATGGATTGCACCAGATCGAAGATCCCATCATCAACTTGATCTAAGTGTTTATCCGCCTGATGGGAGACTTGAATGTATTTATCGGCGCCGCCATAGGCCAAAATACGGTTCTGATCAGACACAGTGACGTACAGCACTTCCTTGTGACTCAGCAGCTCTTGGATCAATGACTGCAGCGTGGCGAGATCGTTGCTGATCACCGCATCCTGCGCGGCGACCGAAAACAAGGTTAAGGTGGCCTCGGCCCGTTTTTCAATTTGCGACTGATTGGACAATTTAAGGTAGTTAATGCTGGTGTACACCAACAAAAACAATAGTAAGCCTTCGATTAAGGCGATCCCTAAAATGGTTTTCAGTCTAAAGGACACACTATTTCTCCTCGAGCGGCTTGGTTAATGTCCCCAGTTTTAATTCACGAACATCATCCCAATCCTTGTCTTCTGCCGCCACAAAGGAAGAAAAGTCGACGGATTGTAGTAAGGCTTGCCCCTGTGGCGTCGTGGATAGCGCCATTAATTGTTCGAGTAACTGCTGACGCTGCGCCTTTGTCACTCTCGGATGGGTTGCAATGGCGTGGGGCGTGTAGGTTGGCGACTGCCAAAGCACATTTAGCTGCTGTTTTTGTGCATCGGTCAAATTGTTAAAGGTGCGCTGCACCCCGCCACCAGCATCAACGAGTCCTTGAAGTACTGCTAAGTAAACCGAGTCATGGGAGCCAACATATTTCACCTGCACATCGATATTACCCTGCTTTAAATGCGCTCTCGGTAATACGCTGGCCGCGAATGCGGCAGGTGCGGGAAAAGCTAAGGTTTTGCCCGCAAGCTCGGTTAAGGACTTTATCGGCGAATCCTTACGGACAACGAGCAATCCTTTCAGTTTTTTGTCCTTTTCCCGCGCAAGCGCTTGGTAGCCAGGTACTTCATGGAACACCACATAATGATAGGGATTCATATAGGCAATATCGTATTGCCCGTCTTTCAGGCGTTGCTCAAAGGTGGGAATATCGGGCGCCGTTGCAAATTGCAATTGATAATTTGCATTTTCGGACAAGGCCGCCAAGATTGGCGGCCATAGCTTAGCCAGTTGAATAGCCGATTGCTGAGGAACTATGCCAAAGGTCAATATGGGTTTTGTGTTTTTTGCGACGAGAGGAGCTTGGGCATTAACCGGTGAAATTAAACTTATCATAAGAATTATCAAACAGATAAATTGCCAATGACTCGCCTTATTCGGTGTCGACTGGGTGCTTAATGTCGAAAACTTATCCATGCTAAATGTCCTTTTGTTAATGATATGCAGGCTACACAGGGTGCCTCAACCTAGCGCGCCCTGAGGTGATATCAGCAACCCCTATGCCACAAAAAATACCACCAATAAAAACAATCACCTTGGAGAACATTGCACAAAAGATAAACTCACTATGGATGACGGATTTGCATTTTGCAACAAACTACAAAAAATCAGTCTTTAGCTTGGTCTTTTCAGCGCATGTAGACAGTATCAACCTCAATTAGCAGGCTTTTTTTAAATGGGCATAGCTCTTGCTATCGAAGAATATTCGCCATTATCGGAGCCAGACTATGCCGCTCTCTTCGTTGTCATCGATGCAAGCCGTTACCTTGTCTGTGCTGGTCGTGGAAGATACGGACAGTGAGCGCCTTTATATCACACAGCTATTGAGGCAATTTGGTTGGTTAGTTCAGAGCCTAAGCAATGGTCAGGAGGCGGTGGATTATCTCGCGCACAACGAGGTACATATTATTGTCAGCGATTGGCGCATGCCCAAGATGAATGGTATTGAGCTGTGCCAAATCGTTAAAAATCATCAATTACCGCCCTTTGTGATCCTGTTAACTTCTAATAATCAGACCGCCGACATAGTGCTGGGTATCGAAGCCGGCGCCGATGATTTTATCTGTAAACCGTTTCACCCAGAGCTACTCAAGGTCAGAATGTTAGCCGCGATGCGTATCGTGCAGCTGCAACACCATCTGAGCCGCAACAATCAACTGTTACAACAAGGGCTGGCTAAGGAATCCGCCATGCTCAGTACCCTAAAACAAGATTTAGTTTCTGCCGCGAAAGTGCAGCGGGAATTGCTGCCCCGCAGTAAAACCTTGCCAAGGGGCTGGCAGTTGCACCATGAGTTTCAACCCGCCCATTACCTTGCCGGGGATTTATATCAGTGTTTTGATTTGGGTGATGGTGAACTTGGTTTTTTCCTTATAGATGCCGCAGGCCATGGCGTTGCCGCCGCACTGCAGAGTGTCAGCCTTGCCCAGCGTTTGTCGCTAGAGCGAACCGATTGGCGTGGCTTGTCGCCGCAGGAGATAGTCAATCAACTCAATCGTGAGTTGAGCGATCCTGATAATACTGGCCGTTTCGTGACTCTGCTACTTGGAAAGATCCATACCCAGACTGGCGAGCTGCGCCTGTGCAGCGCCGGCCATCCTGCGCCGTTACTGCTGAGTGAAACTGACTGCGCGCCTTTGCCTCTTGATACCGAATTGCCCCTTGGGATCCACGCCGCCGTGCAGTATCAAGATCAACTCATAAGGCTTGCACCTGGGGCTCGACTCTTGCTGTTTTCCGATGGTGCCTACGAGTGCCAACACCCTAAATTTGGTTTTTTTGGCTTAGAACGATTACAAGCCCTGTGCCGTAATGCCTACAGCCTAAACGACCAAGACTTGCTGCGCCATTTAAGCCACGCCTTAAAGCTGTGGCAAAGCGGCACAACCCAAGATGATATTTCCATGATGTTAATTACTTACCCATCTGCCAACTATGCCAATACGGCTCTGGAGGCCCTATGAACAGCTTGCAGTTTAATCTCACCCATGAACAGTGGCGTCAACATCCCTTCTGTGACGAGTTAGAGCAGTTTATGTTGATGCAAAATGTGCATGAACGCCAACGCTTTAAAGTGATTACCTGCGTACTCGAAGCGGTAAGTAATGTGATTAGCCATACTCAGGATACCCATGAGCCTATAGTGTTGATCGTGCATTGTAACCACGACCGTATCGTCGTCGATTTACTCGATCATTCCCCCACAGTGCCCAAGGTTGCCTTCGAGGAGTGTCCAAACCAACTGAGCGAGCATGGCCGTGGCCTGTGGATCATGTACAACTGGATGGATGCGGTGCGTTTTCAAACCACAGTGCTTGGCTCACACTTAAGATTAACCTTACTGCGTCATCATTAAACCCGATCGATACCAAATCTAGCGGTAGGCTTACCAACCGCTAGGTTTGGTTTTCGTGTTACACAATCCCCATTGCAAATTGCAATGCATTTTCAAATCTGACTATAGCGCCCAGTTAACAAGCAAAATAACCACCTGATTTTAATCAATAAAAATCTTGGCCTGATAAATGCTTTCTGAAGATGCGGTTTCAATACTAACTGGCAGGCAGAGGTGATTATCATGAAATTCTTCCCACTTGAAAAATACAACGCGAGCCTAGTGATATTTCCAACCGAGATGATGATGGCCAACACGCCCACCCACAGGGCCGCGCTATTGCGCCATATGGAGCAGAACACCAACCGCTTAATCATCAATCTTGAACAAGTGAAATATATCGACTCTAGCGGATTGTCGGTGCTGATCTCCGCCCTTAAGCGGGCGCAGCAACAAGATGGTGAAATTCTGCTGTTATCACCCTCGGCCCATGTGCGTGCCCTGATCGAACTGACGCGCTTACATCAGATATTCAGTATTTATGAAGATCAAGACGCGGCCATCGCGCACTTTAGTTGCCACTAGTTCAGCGTGAGCATCAGCTAAGAGGGAGTGACATCATGGAAACCTTATCACACCGCCATGTAGGCAAGATTGAATGCAAACGCCGTTTTTCCTTTAGCCTAGCAACCCTAGGCGCCTCTATTTGCATGTTAACGGCCTGCGTCACTCCCCAGCGCACCACTCAGGACCAACTCTGTCAGCAACAGGCCGGAGAATATTGCCACTACTTTGGGCCACAAACCTCCTATCTGCGTCAGGCGGATCAACAGTTGTTAACAGCGCAAACGGAAAACCTCAGTTTTAATCCAACAGCAGTTCAAAACGTTAGCGCCACATTCAGCGATACTGCCGCCTTAGATGTGCAGCTCTCTGTGGGTGATAAATTGCGGGTAGGAGTTTTACATGGCGAGGATTTCAGTGCCGATGTCGAAATTGATGCCAACGGCCAAATCTATCTGCCCTACTTACCGCCCATCAATGCCCAAGGCTTAACAATCGCCTCCCTCAAGCAGCGCATAAGTCAAACCTTAGTGAGCGAGCAATTGATGCAGGCCAGCAGTGTGCGCGTCAATATCAGCCCCATCGCCTGGGCACCGATTGAAGTGACCGTATTAGGTTCAGTGTTTGAACCTGGGCAGCACTTTATCAATCAAAAATCCGATACCGAAATTAAGGATGACGATAAGAGCCATAGCGGCGATCAGGCCAGTGATAGAACCATAGCCGCCGCCCTTCGCGCATCCGGAGGTGTTAGACCCGACGCCCAGATCCGCCAGGTACGCGTGATCCGCGGCCAGCAACATTTTTTACTGGATTTATCTGGGGTAATTAGCGGCACCCAAGTGCCACGTTTCCTCTTAAGTGCTGGCGATCAAATCTTTGTCCCAAGTACCCGTCGTTTTGAGGATAAACTGGTGCGTCCCTCGCAGATCACCGCGCCTGGGATCCGGGTGTTTATTTCAAACTTAACCCAACCGGCGAGCAGTAACTCACAATCTGCCGTCGATACCGAAGCGACACGTTTCCCCTACGGCACACGTCTGCTCACAGGTGCGATTGCGGCCAACTGTGTTGGCGGCGCCCAAAGCACCAATGCCAGTCGCCATGTGTTACTGGTGACCCGCAATCCGCTCTCGGATCAAACCGATATCGTCGAGCGTTCATTGGACAGCTTGATCCGTGAGTCTTGGCAGCCACAAATGAACCCCGTGTTGCTCCCCGGTGACGGCATCGCCTGTTATGACTCTGGCGTGACCAATGTGCGTGAGATTGCGCGCAGCTTAACCGACTTACTGGTGCCCGCAAGTTTACTCGGTTTGCTGTAGTACGAAACCAGCGCTTGGGTGACAGATTACGTCACCCCTAGGACGATTCGACGAGGGGACATTGATCATGAAAGCATCTCAGGAAGGCTACCCTCTACTGTGGTTAAAGCGTGCGCTGGTCAATGGCAGCAGCCTGCCCGCCCCCGCCCGCCGTAAGTTATATCTAAAGACCGTGTTGTCGGCATTAGCGGTGATTTGGCTGATCACAGGTCTTGTCATCGTTATCACCCCAACCCGCTATACCTGCAAATGGGTGTTGATTTTACCCGGTGCGGGCGCAGGCGCCGTCGTGAGTTTGGACAGCCTAGGTCAAGCCAGCAGTTCGAGCAGTTCTCCTTATCTGAGTTCTGCCATCGATCCACGGGAAAACTACAAGGCCATCGCCTTAAGCGACAAGCTATTAAGCGATGCCGCAGCGCAATTAGACCTAAAAGCCTCAGCGCTGGGCACGCCTAAGTTAAAACTCCCCAGCCAAACTGGACTGATGGAGTTCAGTATCAGCGCTAACAGCGCCGAGCTTGCCGAGCAAAAGGCATGGGCACATTACCGCACTCTGCAGGGCACACTCTCACACCTGAGAATCGATGAAATCCATATCCGTGAAAACGGCGTCAGAATGGGACTGGAGAGCTTTGCCGATAAAGTGCATCAGAGTCAGGCCAATATTGTCGCCTTCCAATCTAAGACTGGGCTGGTCTCGTTGGATCAATTTAAGGAAGTGGCGGTCACCATTGAGCATTTACGCCAAAGCCAAGTCAATCTTACCGCTAAACTCAATGGCGGCCTTGCCAGTCAGCAACTGTTGGAGGCCGATTTATCCCTGACGGCAACCCAATCCACTGACTTGCTCAAGCTGAAAAATGATCAGCTGTTCCAACAACTCTTATTCAAATATACCGAATCGACCGCGCTACTGGTGGGGCTCAATGGTCATTATGGCGAGCAACATCCGCAAGTGCTGAGCGCCAAGACAGAGCAAAAAACCATGTTGGCTGCATTGCATAGCCGCTGCCAAAAATTGTTGGCGCGCTGCGATCCAAAGTTGATGTTGATCCTCTCCGTCGATGATATCGATGGCCGCGCCGCGCTGATGCAAAAACTGATTAATATCACCACAGAAAACGAAGGCTTAGCCCATGAACTGGCGTCCTTGAGCACCCAGATTGATGAATGGGAAACCCGGCTAAAACACAGTAATGACGACGCCGCTAAGCTTGAGGATTTACACCGCGACCATCAACTTGCCACCGCAGTGTTTACTTCCGCGATTGCTAAAATTGATGTGGGTAAGGCCGACATCTTCTCCGCTTACCCGTTATTACAGCTGTTTGCAGCACCGACTCGCCCCGAAAAGCCTGACAAGCTGGGCTTGATTCTAACCTTAGTGGGTGGCATTGCCGCCTCAATGATGGTCATTGTCGGATTGAGCATACTATGGATACGCAAACCTATACTCCAGAAAATTCTGACGAACGACTAGTCTGGTTCGCCATTACGGGCACTTACTTCTTTTGGTTCTTAGGTGCCATGTATTTGATTGCCCCAGTGATTGGTTGGATCTTAGTGCTGCGAATGCTCGGCAGACTGCTGTTTTACGCAGAAGGATGCCGGATTTCGTTACCGATAATAAGTTGGATATTTGCCATGTTGTTGATGCTACTGGCATTAGTCATAGGCCATCTGGTAGAGCATTTAGGCATAGCCCAATTGATTAAATCCTCCATTGGTTGGGCTAAGGGCTGGGCGCTGCTGGCGGTATTTCCGCTGATTGGCGGTTTGCACATTCGGCCACAGCTGATTTACCGCGCCTGCTGTGTGGTCGGCAAACATACCTTGATATTGTTTCCGCTGTTTGTACTCGCTTGGCTGCTCCACCTGCCGACGACCTTATATGTCTCCCCCTTAAGCATTGTCGGCGGACCTGGGCCTGAATTTTTTGCCGTCAGCCTGTATGAAATCGACCCTGGCAGCGGTATGCCAAGGTGGCGGCTATTTACCCCTTGGGCGCCTGCACTTGGCATGGTAGGCAACTTTTATTTTCTGTTTGCCCTGCAGGAAACCAACAAGCGTTATCGCTTCTATGGCTTGGCTGGCAGTATCTTGATGGTACTTATCTCCCAATCCAGACTCGCCATCCTCTGCTGCCTTGCCCTCGTCTGTTATTTCAACTTTATTCGCTATGCCAAATCCCCTTGGTTGTATTTATTGGTGAGTCCATGTTTTTTATTAGCGGGCATTTTTGGCGAGGCGGTACTGTCTAGCATTGAAGCCAGTATTCACAGCGTTAAAGCCGCCAGAGCCGACTCGACTCGGGTACGTGAGGCCCTTGGCCAAATCGCCCTCGAGCGCTGGGCAAACGAGGCGATTGTCTGGGGCCATGGCATTGTTGAGCGCGGCCCCCATATGGTGGAGTACATGCCGATTGGCTCGCACCACACTTGGTACGGCCTTTTGTTTGTGAAGGGGATCGTTGGCGCCTTCGCACTGGCGTTGGCCTTGTTTGTCAGCGTGCTCTGCCTGCTACCCAGTTTGATGCAATCGAGACTCTCGGCGGTAGGAATGGCGGTACTGATGATTTTACTGCTTTACACCTTTGGTGAGAATCTGGAGATCCTCGCCTATCTCTTCTGGCCAGGACTCATAGTGCTCGGTATTGCCCACAATCAGGCAAGACAAGCGGCAAGTCTTCGCCATAAGAGCTCATTATTGGAACCATCACAACAATCATCGCAACAATCATCAGAAGCCACTCAACCGAGTGCTCAGTGAGATCCCTTCGAGAGTTTTTCGTTGTCATTTCAATACTCGCGGCCGTTGCAACTTGATTTGCATTTTGCAATGGACCGCAACGCCTAAGGATCTGCTAAATCGCAATCTAGCCAATATGTTTCTAAACATATGTTTTTAAACCATAAAATAAACATTAAAAAGCTGGCATAGAAACTGAATAGTCAGAAAAGGCACTCTTAACTGATAGGTGTTGCGATGAGCAGATGGGCATTGATACAAACCCTCAGGGACAACCAAGGTATTCGCCAATTGGCTAGCAGCATACTTTGGTTATGCTCTGCTCAAGTTGGCGGGCGCATCGTGCGCCTTGGCAGCAGTATCATCTTAGCCCGTTTACTCACACCCGAGGTCTTCGGTCAAGTCGCGATCATTTTGACCAGTTTTGAGATCCTCAGCATTTTCATCCGCAGGATCACTTCGGCGTTGCTGATCAAGATGGACGACAACGCCTTTACCGCTCATCTTGCCAGCGCCAATCTGATCAATATTTTTGTGTGTGTACTGTCTTTTGTTGCCTTGAGCTTACTCAGTGGATTGCTCGCCCTTTACTATCAAGACGCACAGATAGTGAAACCTATGATACTCATGGCAACAAGCTATTTGCTCCTCCCCTTTGGCATGCTGCATGCCGCCGCCAACCTACGCCAAAATAAGATGCGTATCGTTGCAAAAGCCAACCTGTGGCAGACGGTGGCCGATGGTTTGCTCACCGCCCTCCTAGCGTTATGCGGAATGGGGATTTGGGGGATTATTCTGCCCAAGGTGCTGGTGGTCTTGATTTGGATTGCCGTGCACAAGCAACATTCGGGTATTAATAATATTCACACCACCCCATTAGCGCATTGTTTCTCCAAGATAGATTTTGGCCAATGTCGCGCGCTATTTCATTTTGGTACTCAGGTGGCGCTTGGGGATCTTTGTCTCGCCCTGAGACAAAATATTGATTATTTATTAGTGGGTTACTTTTTAGGTGTCGAAGCGCTTGGGATCTATTTCTTCGCGGTCAATACCAGCCTTGGCATAAGCCTTGGTCTTATTCAAAGCTTTGGCACCGCTTTTTACTCCCATCTTTGTCAGAGTGATGGTGAAGATGCGCTGCTAAAGTATCGCCACGCTCTGCTGAGTATCATGCTGGTAACCTTGCCTATCATAGGGTTACAGAGTACGCTCGCCCCTTGGTACTTACCCTTTGTCTATGGCCAACACTGGCTCGACGCTGGCGCATTGCCAGTCTTTATTCTGCTCTGTTTAAGTGGCCTAACTCGCCCCTTAGGCGAGGCCGCAAGCCAATTGCTGATTTCCTGCGAGCTTAGCAAACTCAACTTAGTCGCCAATGCTAGTTTTATTGGCCTACTGGCCATGAGTATCAGCCTAGGCACCCTGTGGGGGCTAGAAGGCGTCGCCATGGGCATCTTCCTCTGTTATCTGATTTGTATGCCTTTGTTCGCCTATTTTGTGATGAAACCCACCGCACAAAAACTGCGTTTACCCACTTTATCCCCTTCATTAGGAGGTTCATTATGATCCCTACCGTCTCTGTCGTGATGCCGGTCTATAATGTGGAAGCTTTTGTATCAAAAGCCATTTCCTCTGTATTAGCTCAAAGTTTTACGGATTTTGAGCTAATCATAGTCAATGACTGTGCCACCGATAATAGCCTTGCCCGCTGTAAACAATTTTGCGACAGCCGCATTCGACTGGTGCAGCACGCCGTGAATAAGGGGTTAGCCGCCGCGCGCAATACCGGCATTCGCCATGCGATTGGTCGCTATGTCGCCTTTATCGATTCGGACGACCTCTGGCATCCAGATAAGTTAAAGCTGCATGTGGATCACCTACAAAAGTCGCCTAAAGTCGGGATAAGCTTCTCGCGCTCAAGCTTTATCGATTATCGGGGCAACCCGATCAATTTTTACCAGATGCCGCAGCTCACAGACATTGATGCTGGCCATTTGCTGTGCCGCAACCCGGTGGGTAATGGCTCAGCGCCGGTGATCCGCCGCGAGACCTTAAATGACATTCGCTTCCAAGCGCTGAACCACAGCGAACATTACACTTGTTATTTCGATGAACAATTTCGCCAATCGGAAGATATCGAGTGTTGGTTTCGCATCGTGGCGACAACCCAGTGGCAAATGGAGGGGATCCCCGAGCCATTAACTTACTATCGCTTAAACCACGGCGGCTTGTCGGCGAATTTAGTGAAACAACTGGCATCCTGGGAGCAAATGGTCACTAAGGCGCGCCGCTATGCTCCTAAGATATTGCTAAAGCATGAAAATGCCGCCAGAGCCTATCAGCTTCGCTATTTAGCCAGACAAGCCATTCGCCTAGGCGATGGCCGTATGGCGAAAAATTTAGTCAATCAAGCGTTGCTGACTTCGCCGCAGATCTTAATCAAGGAAACCAATCGCACCCTGACCACGCTGGTCGCGGCCTATCTGCAATGGCTAATGCCCCGCGGTATATATCAAATGTGCGAAACCCTTGGGCAAAAGTACCTAGGCTATCGCCAACGTATGCAAATCAAACGTGATGGGGTGACGGCAAGCTTACTCACGACCCAATTAAAATGAGATAAATGGCAGTATTAACCGTGACACATTTATCGTTTGCAGATTTAAGGCGGCTCATACAGCCGCCTTGCTTTTGTCGTAAGCCGCACTCTATGACTTTGATATTGATTTCGAACCTTTGTTTTCAAGCATTGGTGATGAAGACAATAACAACGCCTGAGATAGTCACTCCCTAGCCGATACTTCCATCTCAAAAGGATTTGCAGCATGCAAAGCAAACTGCGAAAAACCACTTAGCCTATCAAACAAAAACACCTTAGCCATTGTTTTTAAATAAGTTATCAATCTGGCCTGCATTATGCTTTGTGACTCTTGCCAAGCGCACAACTAAGCCGTTATCGAGCGTACCTACTTGGCACTAAGCGAAATGCATGGAGGTCATGATGAATACTCAGAACTCGACTCAAGTACGCTGGTCTATTCGACTCTTCGATAGCGCAGTGGCGGCGTTGGCCCTATTGATCTGCTTGCCCTTTATCCTTGGCGTTTGTGTGTTTCGTAAGCTTCAGGCACAAAGCGTATTCGAACGCGTATATGTACATGGCGCTCAAGGCCAAGTGGGTCTGTGGCAATTTGCCTATCAAGGTGCGGGGTATCGCCTGCCGCAAGTGCTGAATCTAATCAAAGGAGACATTGGCCTGTTGGGCGCTGAAGCGCAGTTTGCCATCGAACCTTTAATCCATGCTCCAGAAGAAACCCGTATCTCTCGGATCGGGATTTTCTCGATTAGTGCCATGCAGCGCCGTATGGGGATAGAGTTTGAGTCCAGCGAGCAAAGTTTAGTTAACGCCTATAGCAACCTCAGTCGTTACCTCCTTGCACTAGCGAGCGCCATACTGAATCGTCTTATGACCTCAGAGTCACGCTCACACGCAAGTCAAGTCACAATTTTTGGCGTGACCATGCGTAATCTCAGCATGAATCAAATGCTGGATATGCTCGTACAACAAGCGCAGCGGACAAAGCATCACTTAACCCCGTTTGCCTTTGTGAATGCCGACTGTTTAAACAAAGCCTATTGCGATCCTCAATATCATCAAAAACTCAATGAGTGCGAGGCCGTGTTTGCCGATGGGATTGGTGTACGTATGGCTTGCCGTTGGCAAGGTGTCGATCTTAAAGGCAATTTGAATGGCACCGATATGTTGCCACTCCTATGTGAGCGCCTGATTGAGGCCAATCTGTCGCTCTATCTTCTAGGCGGTGCGCCAGAAGTGGCCCACCAAGCTGCTGAACAGTTGCAACGCCGTTTTCCCCAATTGCAAATTGCAGGCACACATCATGGTTATTTCCATGAGGCTGATACCAAGCAAGTCATTAAAAAGATTAATCAATCTGGCGCTGCCGTGCTGTTGGTGGCCATGGGAGCACCTAAACAAGAGCTTTGGCTTAATCAATATCAAGCAAAACTCACTCCAGCCGTTGGGATCGGTGTGGGCGGGCTGTTCGATTTTTACTCCAACCGCATTAGCCGTGCCCCGCTCTGGTTAAGACAAATTGGCATGGAGTGGATTTGGCGGTTAATGCAAGAACCCAAGAGAATGTGGCGCCGCTATATTATTGGTAATCCCCTGTTTTTATATCGGGTATACAAAGCGCTGCGTGCTAACGCCAGCCTCAAGGCGACAACTCAAGCAGTGGCACAGTCGCAAGAAACGCTGTTGTATCCTAACTTGAGTGACTCAGGCTCACTCAAACGTTGCAAACGCATCCGCTTGCATCTGCTATTAAACCGCATCGTCAAACGTTGCCTCGATATATGGGTCGCGGCCATCGCCATATTGTTGCTATCGCCTCTGCTCTTGATAGTCGCGTTACTTATCCGTTTAGAATCCCCCGGCGCTGTGCTGTTTTGCCAGCAGCGCGTCGGTAAGTGGAATCAACCTTTTACCATGTGGAAGTTCCGCTCCATGTACCAAGACGCCGAGGCGCGGCTCGTCAGCCTACAACAGGCGAACGAAATGCAAGGCGGTGTGCTGTTTAAGATGAAACAAGATCCTCGCATCACCCGTGTCGGTCAATTTATCCGTAAAACCTCCATCGATGAGCTGCCACAGTTATGGAATGTGCTCAAGGGCGAGATGTCACTGGTTGGTCCGCGCCCAGCGCTGCCAAGAGAAGTCGCGCAATACAGCCCAAGCGATCGCCGCCGTTTAGAGGTGAAACCCGGCATTACCTGTATCTGGCAAGTGTCTGGCCGCTCTGACATTCCCTTCGACCGCCAGGTCGAGTTGGATGTGGATTATATCTACCAACAATCTTTAATGGCGGATCTGTACTTGCTACTCAAGACCATACCCGCCGTGATTTTCAGCCGTGGAGCCTACTAAGGGGGTTACTATGCAAGCCATTATTTTTGCCAATCGCCATGGACACGAACTGGCGCCGCTGGATAAACAATACTGTCCAGCATTACTCCCCATGGGAAACCGTGCCCTGATTGAATACACCCTAGAAGATGTCGCCAGCGCGGGGATTGTTGAGGTAAAACTGATTATCTCAAGCCATGCCAAAGCCTTAGAGCAGCATCTTGGCGACGGTAGCCGCTGGGGCGTTAAGATTGATTACTTCCTCAGTAGAGAACAAGAACCGGTTAACTGCGTAATGTCGCGCTTAAAACTGGATTTCGACCAAAGCTACCTTGTGGTAAGGGGCGATATATTGCGCTCTCCCTGCATCAAACGTTTTGTCGATTACAGTGTTAACAGACCCAAACACTTAGTCCTGCCAGTGCTGGCCGATTGCAATCCTGGCATGTTGCTATTGCCAAGTGCTTGTAATCACCTGTATCTGCTCGATTGGCCGTTGGAGCGAGATCCAAATATTACTAATGCCATGATGGAGCCGCTCCATGGACAATGCGCCATGTTGGACAACTTCGAGTCCTACTTAAATGCCAACTTAGCGATCGGCGATGGTTGCTTCGATGGACTCGTGCCCTCAGGCCGTCCTATTCCAAGCGGTCGAAGCGCCAAGTTTTTTCACCTTGGGGCTAAGGCGCAAACGGGCAAATTAGACCAACAAGCAGCTTGGGGCGCAATTGGTGAGCAAACCTGGATTGCCCCCGATGTGGATATGCACGATCAACTGATGATAGGCGATCAATGTGTTATCGAGAAAAACTGCCGTTTGAGTAACAGCGTGATTTTAACCAACAGTTTTGTCGGTGAAGGCTTGAATGTCGATAACTGCATTATCAGTAAAAACCTGCTGATTAATGTTGGCTTTAATACCGCCATTGAAGTTGAAGACCCTAGGCTTATCGCCTCAACCCAAGCACAGTTGCAGGCCAATGTGCCATGGACAAGTCGGCTTATGGCTTTGATATTACTTGGCCTTAGTGTTCCACTCTTGGTAATACTCTGGCTGTGGAGTCTGTGCAATTCATCAACTGCTGGCGCATCAAGGCAGGCGCTGAGTATTACGCATCAGCCCATTACACTCTGGCGCGTCAATCTGCCGCAATCCTGCATGGGATTAGCACTGCTGCCACAACTCTATCAAGTGTGTCTGGGGCGCTTGTTTCTGCTAGGCGCTCAATCCCCCGAGGTACATTCAGCCGTCTCGATTAGCGACGCTGCGCCGCAATATGGCGTTTACGGCCCGCTGCAGCTGCTTGGCGCCGAACTGCCAGAGGAAGAACAAGCGCTGATTGAGCAGGAGTTTCTGGCCAAGCCTAAGGCAGCGCAATGGTCCCACATACTCAAACTGTGTTTAGTGTCGCTTTCAACATCAGTAGTTTCAACAGGCGCTACCACGCCAACACAATCCAATGCAAATAAGCTTAGTGCAAGCCAACTTACTCCAAACCAGCAAGATATCGCCAATGAATGGGGGAACGGACAATGAAAACCATCATCACTTATGGCACCTACGACTTGTTCCACTATGGTCATGTGAGACTGTTTCAGCGCTTAAAGGCCATGGGCGATAAGCTGATCGTTGGCGTATCGACCGATGAGTTTAATGCGCTCAAGGGTAAAGCGGCCTTTTTCAACTATCAACAGCGCGCCGAAATGGTCGCTGCCTGTAAGTACGTCGATGTCGTGATCCCCGAGACGCACTGGCAGCAAAAACCTCAGGATATTGTGGCGTTAGATGTCGATATCTTTGGCATGGGTGACGACTGGCAAGGCAAGTTTGATTATCTCGGCACCCTTTGTCAGGTGATTTACTTAGGCCGCACCGAAGCGATTTCGACGACGGAAATCAAAACCAACCTAGCGATACCGCAAACTCGGGGCAATTTAGCAACGCCTCTATTGGTCAAGTAAGCAGAACCCAATTACAGGATCTCAATGGGTAAGCGAGGGATATCATGGGCACAAATCTAGCGTTAGCCTTAGTGAAGAAATGCATTTTCGCCCTCTCTTGGTTGGTGCCAAGAAACGCCAACAAGGCGGTATTGGGTTGCTACAAAAACCGTTTTGCCGACAATAGCAAATACCTGTTTTTGCATTGGCAGCAGACACACTTCATGCAAACCATTTGGATAAGCGGCGATAAAGCCCTTATCCATGCCCTCAGGCAACAAGGCTATACCGCCCATTCACGCTGGAGCTTGCTGGGCATTTACCATGCGCTTACGGCCAAATATTATGTGTACAATAGTTATATTGGCGATATTAATCAGTGGCTTGCAGCAGGCGCGATTCGTATCAATCTCTGGCATGGCTCGCCACTTAAAAAAATCGAGTTTGATATCACCACAGGCCCATTGGCCCCCAAGTATCAAACCCAGTCCCTTTGGCAAGCTGGGCTGCAGGCGCTGCGTTATCATCAGGAATATGTCCGTCCGAGTTTGATGCTAAGCCCAAGCCCATTGGTCGGTCAGAGTTTCCAACGCGCCTTTCGGTTAAAAGACAATTCGCTGCTATCAAGCACTAATCCGCGCACCGATTACTATCTGCGTTACCCAGAGCAACGCCAAACGTTGCCCTTAAAGGCGGATGCGACGGCTTATCGCCGAGTGATTCTTTACGCCCCTTCTTGGCGGGATGCCCTATGGCAAAACAGTCAACATTTAACTTCAGATTCGACCCCACATTTAACGAGCGGTAATAGCGATTCGCCCTACCAAGCCGCCTTTGACTGGCAAAGCCTGTCCCACCATTTAGTCGATACCGATACCTTGTTGCTGCTACGCCTGCATCCCAATGAACGCCACTACGCAGCGCAGTTTTGTGCCTATCCCAGTGTGTTAGATATCAGCGATTGGGACGATGTTTATGGGATTTTGCATCGTGTCGACCTGCTGATCACCGATTATTCGTCGTTATTTATCGATGTACTGCCACTTGAGATCCCTGTCCTCTTCTTCCGTTTTGACCATGAGCAGTATCTCAATCAGAGCCGCGATTGCTACGATATCGGTCAAGATCCGCTCAGTATTGGCCAGGTCGCCTATCAATTCGATGACTTATTGGCATTGCTGCAGGAGATGAGCCACCTTAACGCCAAACCCCAGCCCTGCGAGGCATACCAACAATTACAGCGTTTGTATTGGTCGCAGCACGCTACGGGTTTATCTGCGGATAACTTAGTGACTGATGGTTTGTCTATTGATGGGATGTCTATGAATAGTGTCTCTATTGATGGTGTATCTATCAATGAAAGACATGATGATAGTTTTGCACGTTTAGAACGGCATCTGCGCCAAGGGCAAACTCAGTCGTTTAAGTTTGCCTTTGGCACTGATATTAAGCCTCAAATATGAAAGTTCAGATATAAAGGCTCTGGTTTAAAGCCATTTATAAGAAGGTGTCTTTAAACCAATCCCAGATCCCGAGTGAGGTTTCGGGTAATAAATCGATACCGAGCGCCGATTTAAGCAGATATAACAGCAACAGGCCAAACAAGGTACACAGCAAGATAAAAGCAATAAAGAACAGGCTAAACATAACCAAGGAGAAGCGTTTTTCTCGGCGTGTATAAGCGCGTCTGTTTTTGCCTAAAAGAAAGACATAATAAAAGCGCCATTTAATAAAAGGCAGCGCAAACGTACCTCGGTTATCTATAAAGTGTTTACCCCAAGTTCTATCCCCCAAGGCAACACGTATCCCCATTAATTGTTCTTTTGTATAACTGTCGGCTATGTGTGGCGGTAATTTGGCCAATAACTTGAGAATGGTCGGATCCTGTTTAATCTGTTCTACCGTTTCTTGATCCCATGGCTCAAATTCATTCATGCCCTATTTCAACCCGATATTGATTGTTTCTGAACAGATTATAGTCAACAAATTAAGCCGTTTAGAGATATCTCCATCAATCATTCGGTGGATATTCCCGCGCTATTCAGCTCAGGTTAACCGCGACGAAGCTATCATAACGCTAGAAATTTACGCATAGATAAATTTTTAAAAGCGATTATTTTCATGAGGTTGTGGAAAACACCGATCTTTTTTGAAATTTTTTTCAAAAAGATTAACCCTTTTTTGCTGCAACAGCGTTTACAAAGATAGGAATACAGCAAATGATGGTACAACCATCTGTGCTAGGCCTTATCAACATCACTAGGAGACTATTATGAAATTGACTCACGTATTTAACACTGCGGCACTTCCCCTTGCCTTTGCATTACTGTCTTTTAATGCCGCAGCAGTGAGCCCACCACATCCAACGGGATTAAATGCACCTATGATCAGTGTTGCGAGTTTTAACCATAAAAATTATGCCGAACAAGAAACCACGAAAATGTTCCCTGCACCTGAGGCGGGTATGGTGCAACATATTTTGACCTTACCTAAACTCGAGAATGAAGACGACTACATGGTTGAAATCCAAATTGGCCAAACCCAATTAGTCGACTGTAATAAGCATGGTCTGAACGGTGAGTTAAAAGAACTCTCGGTTAAGGGATGGGGTTATAGCTATTATCAAGTGTCAGAAGTATCTGAAGGCCCAAGCACTATGATGGCCTGTTTAGAGATGGCGAAAAAAGAAGCCTTTGTCCGCATTCCTGGTGAACTTAAAATGCGTTACGACAGCCGTTTGCCTAAGGTATTTTATCTACCAGAAGGCACAGAGCTGCGCTTTAGAACTTGGAAAGTCGATTCAACTTATCACTACGCTAAATAAACGCGCGAGAATACAAGTGTACTAATATAAGTGCACATATAAGTACATTTATATAAAGGGCATATCTTACAAGATATGCCCTTTTTTTATCTGCAGGGTGCGTCGGCTAACTGCGCTAATTTAGCTTTAATTTCTGCATATCTGAGGTGTTCGCAGCGACCAAAACCCGATAATTTCCGTACTTGTAGGCGAGTAAACAGCGGTAATGCCATGCCGGCCAAAAACCAGCATTGAGTATCTAAGGATAATGAAGCTAAACCTTTCGACTCCGCCGTACGCGCCAGCTCATGCAAATCGGCCTTAAGCTGCGCATCATCAGGCCACTTTGGCACGTCGGTATACGCCAATTTAGCCAATTGGCCACGGCATACACTGCAATGACCACAGGATTGAGGCGCGGCGTTATCATCAAAATAGCGGGCCAAATTGTAATTTAAGCAAGTCGTTAGCTCAAAAAATCGGACTAACTGGGCAATACGGGCGACTTCTTTCGCCTCTTTGTCGGTAAAGTACTGATGGAGTTCGTCGGCTAAATGCCCCTGTGCTAACACCTCAGTATTCACTTGATAGACATCCGTCACTCGCTTTGCTTCCAATTCGATAAGTTGTTGACTGGCAAGATATTCTAACGCCGCTAATACTCGAGTACGTTCCGCACCTGTGGCTTGGTAGAGCGCGGAAAAATCTAAACTGCCCCATACTCGCTTCATCTGTGTATGGGTAAAAATGTCATTTAAAAATGCCTGACGCTCGGGGGAAAACTGGCTCAAGATCTGCGCCTGTGGCTCAATAAAACGGTAACTGATATCGGCGTAATAAGCATAAAGCGGCTTAATCACGCCCATCATTTCAAGCTGAACCAGCAAGGTTTTAAGGGGGAGCTGCCTGATATTACTCACATTTGATAGCTGATGAAGTTGCAGCTCCCAACGTCCATTGTGGGTTTCTTCGCGAATGTTATCAATCACAGCTGCAATACTGGCCAGTTCCGGCGTATCGCCGTAAACAAAATTTTCGACCGTGTTTATGCCATCTAAATTGGCCAAGGTCACGCAATGGGAGAGCTGGCCATCCCTTCCTGCACGGCCAATCTCTTGGCAATAATTCTCAATGGATTTAGGCAGATCGTAGTGGACCACAAAGCGAATATTGCTTTTGTCTATGCCCATACCAAAGGCGATAGTCGCAACCACGATGCGGATCTTACCTTGCATAAAATCCTGCTGAATTTGCTGACGTTTTTCATCCTCAAACCCCGCATGATAGGCACTCGCATCAAAGCCCATTTGACAAAGTTTCGCCGCAACATCCTCCGCAGTATGCTGCAATGTCACATACACAATCCCCGCGCCAGTAAAGTGATTAAGCTGCTGTTGCAGTGACATCAGTTTGTGTTGGCTTGCTACAGGAAAGACGGTCAAGTCGAGGTTTGAACGATAAAAACCTGTTTGAACAATATGTTGTGGCTTGATATCGAAACGCGCCGCCATATCCAGTTTCACTTTACGTGTCGCGGTCGCCGTGAGTAACAACACCAATGGAATTGCTAATTCACGGCGATAATCGGGAAGCTTTAAATAGTCGGGGCGAAAATTATGCCCCCATTCCGAGATGCAGTGCGCTTCATCGACAACCAGCATAGAGATAGGAATTGATTGAATAAATTGCCTAAAGCGCTCATTTTTAAAACGTTCAACCGAAATCATCAGGAGTTTTAACTCGCCAGAGCGAGCATCACGCATGACCTGTTGGGTTAATTCAGGCGTTAAGGTTGAGTCGATACTTGCCGCTTTAATGCCCTTCTCATGCAGGAAACTCAGTTGATCTTTGATCAACGCCAGTAAGGGTGACACCACTAAGGTTAGATGGGGAAGTTGCAGAGCGGTAAATTGGTAACAGAGTGATTTTCCTGAGCCGGTGGGAAAAATAGCAAGGCTCGAATGGCCCGACAACAACTGCGAGACAACCTCATGCTGCCCTTGCCTGAACCCATCAAAACCAAACTGTTGCTGTAATAAAGAAGCATAATCCGTAGCGTTCGCTGACGGCGTTATTGAATAAGACATAAACAAATCCTTATGCCACCACAAGTGTGGAGGCGGTGGCGACCACGCAAACAGATGAATGTACTAGTGAATGCGAGTAAGCGTGTCGCTATGATTTTCTGGCTAAATATAAATTGATAAAGGCGGTGAGTTTGTCATTGAAGGCTTCTTCAAAGGCATCAACATCTTGACCTAGGGTATTGAAATACTGTGTCACTTGCACGCGAGATAAACTTTTGTTGGCGATACTGTATTCCATTTCTGGCAGTGTTTTATCGTAACGGGGCACTAGCGTCCAAGTCACCACATCGGCGGCAAAGTGCTTCATCGCTTGCTGCGCTAAGGTACAAAAAGCTTCAATATGCTCACGCCCATCTGGTCCTAAACACCCTGGTTCGACGCGGCAAAGGACGGCAACAGTTCTATGCTGTGACATGCTATTCCCTGTACAAAACTCATCAAAAATAGAAAGTTACAAAAGAGGTGGCAGAAGCGAATTAGCTATATTCGCGCTTAAGCTCTCTCTTTGAGTGTATGTGACACCCGCAAGAAGTCACGTACGCTAAGGTTAAAAATCACACACAAATATTTTAAACCTGACTCTCGTCTTCAGCCATGGCAGCTACGGCCGCGGCATGTTCCGATAATAACGTATCGAGCGCTTGATCAAAACTGTCCAAACGTTCGAGTTCCATATAACGCTTCAAACGTAAAATAATATCTTTACTGACTTCGATATGGGATTTCTTCTGGCGCTTTTTAATTTGTGAAAGTTCTTTTCGCACCATGCGCCAGCCCAAATCACTGAAATATTGATTCAGCATTCGATTTACAGATTGTAGTTGTTGGTCAACGGGCTGATTTTTTTTGCGCAGTTGAACCAGTAAATTTAAATTAGCAATTAATTCGGTATAACTGGATTGGGACTGATTTAACTGAAACCACTCTGCCCGCTCAGTGACACTTTCGGGATGAACCATGCGATAAATTAACGGCAAGGCAAACACTAATTCAGATTTATCTAACAGTAATAATTTTCGGCCCGCGGTAGGCGCGGCATGATGATATTCCCATAGCGTATTTGTCGTCATTGGTACCGTTTTAGACTTTCTAATAATGGTTTATGAATAGACTCATGATACCGACAAACAATATAGATTAAAAGAATGGTTACACCATTTTATAGGTTCATTTTTACAGCACAAGGTTAAACGCTCCACTCCACAAACAAACGAGATGGAGCTCGTAGTTCTCTTGTCCTCTAATCCCCTGTTTTAGCATGGCTAAATCCATATCAGTTTTATATCAGCAAATCATAAGAGAAATTTTTATGCTACTTTTTAAGCGCATAAAATGGTTAAACCATCTTTTAAAAATATAGCTACTCACCTACACAGTTAACCGACTAGCAAAATAAATGCAGGGGTTTTTCTCGTCAAATTTAACTCGCACAGCCGTAATTGACTAAATAACAAACAACAAAACCAGACTCATATTTATCGCTTATTAACCTGTTATCTGAACCCACCTTACACATCTAATTCTTATTGAGCCCGCCTTGCCAACGCCTTTATCTTAAATAATGCTTTCTTTTTAATCGATGCGATTAATTAAAATACAAATAACAGCTCTACCAGTGATAATGACGATTATCACTGGTAGATAAAGGCTGCTTTTACGTATAATTGCGCCAGTTTTATCGGCCGTAAAATACTCTAATGTCTAAATCGATTATCCGTTATTCCACAGGTGAAAGTGCTCCTAGCCGTTCCTCTGGCATGACATCGAATATCACAGCAAGCGATAAAAAAATGGATTCGCCATTTTTTGAGGAAAGCTCACTGCCCCAATCGGTTCACAGTGATTTTTTTAACGCGGCAGCCGAAACTGAATACGAAATATCCATCAATACCCGTCGGGTTTATCGGACCAGCTTTGGCCTATTTGAGCAATATTGTGCGACGCATCAGCTGCAATCTTTACCCGCCGATCCGCGCAGTATTATTTCTTTTATCGGTCATCAAAAAGAATTGCTCCAAGCAAGCAGTGGGACTCAGCTTTCAAAGCAAACCTTAACTACTCGGCTAGCCGCGATCCGTTACTATCATATTCAAGCAGGATTTCCATCCCCCACCGAACACCCACTGGTGATCCGTGTGATGCGCGGCCTGAGTCGTAATCACCATAGGCAAGTCCAAGATTATGATCAGCAACCAATCATGTACGATGAGGTCGAGCTATTGCTCCAAGCGATAGAGCAACAACCCCATCCATTGTTGCGCTCAAGGGATAAGGCCATTATTCAACTTGGACTGCAAGGCGGATTTCGCCGCTCAGAATTGGCCAATTTAAAAGTACAATATTTAAGTTTTATGCGGGATAAATTAAAAGTACGGCTGCCTTTTTCTAAAAGCAATCAGCAGGGATTAAGGGAATGGAAGAATTTACCCGACTCGGAACCCTTTGCCGCCTATAATGCTGTCAAAGACTGGTTAAATGAAAGTAAAATTACCGAAGGTCATTTATTTCGCTCAATTTCACGAGATGGAAAAACCTTAAGACCTTATCAAGTTAGCGATAATTTTACATCTAAATCATCACTCATCCGAAATAGTGGATTCTTAAACGGTGACGATATTTATCGGATCATTAAGCAATATTGTCTAAAGGCAGGTTTACCGGCGCAATATTATGGTGCCCATAGTTTGCGCAGTGGGTGTGTTACACAACTTCATGAAAATAATAAAGATACCTTGTATATCATGGCAAGAACAGGACATACGGATCCCCGCTCATTACGCCATTACCTCAAGCCAAAAGAAGATTAACCACAGCATTATCACTTAATTAATAACACTGTTTTCAGTATTTGTTTTGAGAATATTTTTATTTTTAAGTTATTTTTAATAAACAAGAAAAATTATTATATTGCAGTATTAATGTCATATAAACTCAGCTTTAGTGTCATATTGCTACTTTAGGCTTAGGTTCGAAATTTAATTCATCGAACTAGCTGGAGTAAAATATGAGCAAGGCCACCTTTGACCCGACACTTTATAATAAAAGTAATAACGAACCTTTTAATCAAGTGTTGGATAAACATTTATCCCGCCGTAATTTTGTTAAAAGCGGATTAGGCCTAGGTGCGATGACCGCCTTCGCAGGCATGGGATTAGTGGGTTGTGGTTCGGACAATTCCCCTGCCCCAACCCCTATCGATCCCGTGCCGCCACTGCCACCGACTCAAAGTAGCGCTAAATTAAACTTCACATCCGTCGCTGGCGCTCGCTTGGATGCGGTTGTGGTACCCGAAGGTTACAGCGCGCAAGTACTCGCCCCTTGGGGAACACCATTAAATTCTAAGGCTGCACCTTGGAAAGCCGATGGCAGCAATACCGCCGATGACCAAGCAAACTCCGTCGGCATGCACCATGATGGTATGCATTTCTTCCCATTGAATGACGCAGGCGATGACGGTTTACTCTGTATCAACCATGAATATATTGATGAGATAGCCCTGCATCCGAATGGCCCAACCGTGGATGAAACCACTGGATTACGTACCATTATCGATGAGATCCGTAAGGAAATTAATGCCCACGGCGTGTCGGTGGTTAGAATTAAACTCTTTAATAATCAATGGGAAGTTGTTTACAACGACAGCCATAACCGCCGCTTTACCGGCGCAACAGTGATGGATATCGCCGGCCCCCTCGCCTATTCACCGCTACTTGAAACCCGTTACTCGCCCGATGGCAGTCAGGCTCGTGGCACCTTAAATAACTGTGGTAATGGATACACGCCTTGGGGCACCTATTTGACCTGTGAAGAAAACTGGCCGGGTTACTTTGCCAACCGTGGCACTTTAGCCGCAGATCAAGCCCGCATCGGGATCAGCAAAAGCAGCACTCGCTATGGCTGGGATGATTTAGCGGGTCACGCCGAGGAACGTCTCGATGAATTCGCACGCTTTGATGTCACGCCTAAGGGCAATAGTGCACAAGATGATTATCGCAACGAGGCTAATGGCCACGGCTATATCGTTGAAATTGACCCCTACAATCCAAGTTCACGCGCCATCAAACGGACTGCCCTTGGCCGCTTCCGTCACGAGGGTTGTACCTTCGGAAAATTAGCCGAAGGTAAACCTGTGGTGTTCTACTCTGGCCACGATTCTCAATTCGAATACTTATATAAATTTGTGTCGAATGCAGTGTGGGATCCACAGGATGCCAACAGCTCAAATCGCCTGCAAATGGGTGATAAGTATATGAATGAAGGAACATTATATGCCGCTAAGTTTAACGAAAATGGCGGTGGTGTCTGGTTACCTTTAACCTTAGGCAGCCAAACGACAGACGGTAAAACCCTAGGTGATAGCTTTGCTAGTCTGGCCGAGATTATCTTAAATACCGCGGGGGCGGCGGATTTAGTTGGTGCGACACCGATGGATCGCCCTGAATGGTGTGCGGTAGACCCCTTCACAGGTTCAGCCTATTTAACCCTGACCAACAACTCTAAACGTACCGAAGCCAACCCAGCCAACCCCAGACTTAAAAATAACTTTGGGCATATTATTCGTTGGGATGAAGGTGATAAAGACACTGAATTCACATGGGATATTTTTGTCTTCGGCTCACCGAGTGATGGCAATGCCGAGACCAACCTGTCGGGCTTAACGGATCTAAACCAATTCGCAAGCCCCGATGGATTGGCCTTCGACGCCCGCGGTATTTTATGGGTGCAAACCGATAATGGTGCCAAAGAAGTCGCCGAAGAAACTAACGACCAAATGCTAGCGATTGTGCCATCAACCTTAGTCAACAGTGCTAACAAGCAAGCCAGTGTGACGGCCGATAACCAAATGGAATTAAAGCGTTTCTTTGTCGGGCCAAACGATTGCGAAGTCACAGGCTTTGCTATTAGCCCCGATTACACTTCAGTTTTTGCCAACATTCAGCATCCGGGTAACTGGCCGTATTCGAATAATGCCGCCGAAATAACGCCTGCTGGTACCGTACTGCGCCCACGCGCGGCAACGGTAGTGATCCGCAAACTCGATGGTAAAGAAGTGGCGGTCTAATCCCCCCACCACCGAAACCCGATAAAAATCCCCGCCATGCGGGGATTTTTTTATTCACTGACTGCACCACCACCCAAGGCTCGATACAAGGCAATTTTGGCCAATTGCTTATCCCTTAAGATCTCGCTGTAGGCTAATTGGGCGCTAAATAATTGCCGCTGCGCATCCATTAAATCCAACGAAGTAGCGACACCATTTTGGTAACGCAGCCGTGCAAGACGTGCATAAGCCGATGAAGATTGGACTAATTCTCTCTGCGCTTTGATGGCCTCTTGGGCACGTTTAAGATTATTCAGCGCATCGTTCACATCAAAATAAGCGGTCAACACCACATTGCGATAACTTAGCATCGACTGCTTCGCCTCTTCGGTGGCGATATCGTATTCGGCGGCAATTTTCCCACGATTAAATATCGGCGCACTAATGCCGCCAAGGAGCGACCAAGTCACACCATTGCTATCGAAAATATCCTTAAGGTGATTGTTTTCCCGGCCATATTGGCCCGAAATGGTGAACTTAGGAAAAAACGCAGCCTTGGCAATACCCACTTGTGCATTGGCGGCTATCATTGCTTGTTCCGACATTTTGACATCGGGCCTTAACGTCAGTAATTCGGAGGGCACGCCTGCGCTGAGCTCATAGGGTAACCCCATATTTTCGGGTAAGCCCTGCGGGGATGGTAAAGCGTAATCGTATTCACCGAGCAAGATATGCAGCTGATTTATTTTATACTTTCTTTCGTAGTCTAACGTCGGCAAGGTCACTTTTGTGCTTTGAAGCTCTACCTCTGCCTGACGCACATCGAGGCCAGAAATCACGCCGTTGGCATGGCGAAGCTTAGCGATATCCAGCTCCTTCTGCCGTAAGCCCACGGTGTCGATTGACACACTATAACGCTGCTCGATATCGAGCCATTCGTAATAACGGCTGGCAATATCACTGATAAGACTGACATAGGTGAGCCTGAGCTTTTCAACCTCCGAAAGATAATCGGCCATGGCGGCCTCGCTCGCCCTGCGGTTTGCACCCCATAGATCGAGCTCCCACGAAACAGTGCCCGCCAGATCCACAGCGGTAGTCGGGCTGGGATCCTTACTGGTTGCACCGCTATCGAGACTGCGCTCATAGCCTAAATTTGCCGAGACTTCTGGCCAAAGCGCACTGTCGACCACAGTCATTTTTGAACGGGCGGCGAGCAGGCGCGACTGCGCCATTTGCAGATCCAGATTGTTCGCCAGCGCATGTTCAATCAAGGAAATCAGCACGGGATCTTGGTAAAAATGCCGCCAAGAGAGGGCCGAGATGTCCTTTACATTTCCCTGCTCGGCAGTGGTTTGCGACAAGATTTGCGCTTGGTACTGACTCGGTAACGCCAGCTCTGGTCGCTGGTAATCTGGCCCCATGGCGCAACCCGCAACACTGAATGCCGTCACTAGCCCTAGATAAAGCGGCTTTACGCGCAAACGAAAAACAAACGAAATGGGCTGTATCCAAGGCTGAGTCGCCGTTGATTGAGAGTCGGATAGAGTTAGGCGATTAACCACGACTCACCTCCTCGACGGTTTCTTGATCTAAGAGTAATTCCTCTTTTGTTTTAACCGGTTGTTTAATGGGTTTCTTTTTTACCCAGCCTGCGGTCGTCACGAAGAATAGCGGCACAAACACTATACCTATGGTGGTTGCCAACACCATGCCACCCAGGATGGGCAGCGAAATTGATTGCCGACTCACGGCTCCAGGCCCTTCGGATAACACCAGCGGTAACACCCCAAGAATAAACGCCATTGAGGTCATTAAAATCGGCCTAAAACGCATGGTCGCCGCTTCGAGCGCCGCCGAAATTCGCGTCCGCCCCTGCTGGTGTAACTGATTGGCAAATTCGACAATTAAAATCGCATTCTTCGCCGCCATGCCGATTAAGGCGATAAAGGCCACTTGGAAGAATAAGTTACTCTGCATACCACTGATTAAGGTCGTGACCGCCGCACCTAAGAGTGCGATGGGTGCGATCAGCAATACCGCGACCGGGATACTCCAACTCTCATAGAGCGCAGCTAAAAACAGGAATACAAATAACAGGGCTAACCCAATGGCAATGCCGGTTTGGTTCGCCGACTGCACCTCTTGGTAGGTAATGCCTGTCCATTCGTATTTAAACTCATCGGGCAAGATCGGCGTTGCGACCCGCTCGATGGCTTGGATAACATCGCCTGTCGCATAGCCCGTTGCGGGCGTCACATTGATGGAGGCGCTGGAGAATAAATTGTAGTGGGTCACCGAAGATGGTCCCACCGTATAATCATACTTAGCCAGCACACCAATCGGCACCATAGCGCCGCTCGATGAGCGCACATAATAATCTTTGATTTGGTGCGGAAATTGACGGTAACTCTCTTCCGCTTGGATCTTCACCCGATACACACGGCCAAAGAGGTTAAAGTCATTCACGGTTGAGGAGTCGGTTAAGGTTTTGATTGTGCTGTAGATATCACTCACATTCACCCCAATCGCCATTGCCTTTGCCTCATCGACCGTCAAATGCAATTGCGGGATTGCGCTCTGCAGCGACACGCTGGCACTGGCAACTTCAGGCTGCAGCTTTAGCTGCTCGACTAATTCGTTGGCGGTTTCAATTAAGCCATCAAAATGGGTACCTGAGGTATCTTGGAGCTGCATTTCCACCCCAGAGCCATTGCCTAAGCCGGGGACGGCCGATGGCAAATATAGGTTAAACTCAGCTTCTAAGACGTTTTTCAGATCCTTATCTATAGCCTTCATCACCGATTGTACAGTGGCATGACTGGCTTCGCGCTCGGCCCAAGGCTTAAGCACCACTTCAAATTGGCCGTTGGCCTGATTTGCCCCCGAGCGGCGGTTTTCCCCCGCCAGCGTAAATGAATAGGCCACGGCAGGATTGGCGCGCACATATTGCTCGGCTTTCTTTAAAATCGCCTCGGTACGATTCACCGTAGAACCATCGGGCAATGTCATATCGATAAAGAATCGACCTTGGTCCTCGTCGGGCATAAAGCTGCTCGGCAAATGAGACATGATGAAATAGGTACCACCAAACATAATCGCAAAAGCTAAGTAACTGCGTTTGGCGTATTTATTGGTTAAGGCGACTAAGCCAACATATTGATTGGTCCCCAAGTCGAGTTTGCGATTCAACCAATGGAAGAATCCCCGCTGAGGTGCCTTGCTGGGTTTTAATAATAAGGCGCAGAGTGCGGGGCTTAAGGTCAACGCCACTAGGGTAGAAATCAACACCGCAACCGTAATCGCCACCGCAAACTCGCGGTACATGATGCCGGTGATCCCCGCTAAGAATGATACGGGCACGAATACCGCGCAGAGCACTAAACTGGTGGCAACCAATGCGCCCGACAATTCTTTCATCGCAATCCGAGTCGCATCGATTGCACTCATGCCCTTCTCATGGATTAAACATTCCACGTTTTCGACCACCACAATGGCATCATCGACCACGATCCCGATGGCAAGAACCAGCGCGAGTAAACTCACGGTATTAATGGTAAAACCAAAGGCCAGCATGGCCGCTAAGGTTCCAATCAAGGAAACCGGTACCGCTATGGCGGGGATCAAAGTGGCGCGCACATTTTGCAGGAACAAATACACTACCAACACCACCAGTACTAAGGCCTCGATGAGGGTGTGGATCACCTCATCGATGGATTCTTGGATAAAGATGGACGCATCATAAAACACTTCCCATTTTATCCCTTGGGGAAACTTTTGCGACAATTCGGCCATCGCCTGTTTCACCTTATGGGTGACCTCAAGGGCATTGGCGCCGGGGAGTAAGTACACCTGTAAAATGGTGGCATTTTCACCGTTTAACTGGGATTGCAACGTATAGGCGGAGGAGCCAAGTTCTACGCCGGCAATATCCCGCAGCCGGATAATGGAGCCGTCGGGATTAGCGCGCACTATGATCTCGTTAAATGCTTGCACCGAGCTTAATCTGCCCGCCACACTGATGGGCAAGGTTAAACTGATATCGTCATTATTGGGTTGAGTACCAATGGTGCCTGCGGGGGATTCTTTATTTTGTGCCTTGATGGCGTTGATCACATCTGTGGTGGTTAAGCTGTACCCCGCCATGGCATCGGGTTTTAACCAAATCCGCATCGCATAACTGCGTGAACCCGTGTTACGGGTGCGGCCCACGCCGGGGATCCGCCTAAGCGCCGATTCGATATTAATGGTGGCGTAATTGCTCAGGTAAATCTCATCGAACCTTTCATCGTTCGAGGTTAACGCCAGTTTTAGTAATTCCACCGACGCATCTTTAGAGACAGTCACCCCTTCGGTTTGCACGTCGATTGGCAGTCCGCCCGAAGCTTGCTGAGCGGAGTTTTGCACATCCACCGCCGCCAAATCCGCATTGGTGCCCACATCGAAGGTGATGGTCACACTGGTACTGCCCGAGTTAGTGCTCTTGGAACTCATGTAAATCATATTCGGCACACCATTTACTTCCTGCTCGAGCGGTGTGGCGACGGATTCGGCGGCTGTGGTAGAGCTCGCACCGGGGTATGAGGCAGAAATGGTCACCTGTGGCGGCGTGATGTAAGGATACTGATCGACGGGCAGCTTAAACATCGCAATCACCCCGAGCAGCACGATAACGATGGAGATGACGCTAGCAAAAATCGGCCGATTAATAAAAAACTGCGCCATTATTTTTGCTCCTGCTTTTGCTGCTCCAAGGCTTGGCGCTTAAGTGCCTCGGCTTTTGACATCTCATCTTCCTTCTCGGCGTATTCCTTCGCGCTTAACGGCTCGGCAATTTGCCCATGGCGCACGCGGTGCATGCCTTCGGTGATCACCATTTCCCCCGCCTTGAGGCCACTTTTGACCACCACACCTTCAATCCCTTGATGATCGATCACGATAAAGCGCCGCTCAACCGTGTTGTTGGGCAATACCACCATCACGTATACCCCGCCCTGATCCACCTGAGTAGCCTTTTGCGGGATCACAATCGCATTGGGGATTTCGGACAGTTTAATCCGCACATTGGTATATTGGCCGGGCAACAGCTCCTTCTCAGGGTTGGGCAGAATGGCCCGTACCTCAAAGGTGCCTGTGTTGGGGTTTACCTGAGGATCGGTAAAACTCACATCCCCGAGGTAGCGATATTCACTGCTATCGGGGAGGGTTATCCGCACAAATCCTGCGAGAGCCTTACCTTCAACCTCGGCTTCCTTTTTCGCCGAGTAACTGGTCAGGCGGCGCTGGGCATTCAAATAATCCAGCGCCGACATATTAAAGCTGACATAAATCGGGTCGACTTGTTTGACCCGCGTTAGGAGCGATTGGCCCTTACTGCCCACGAGTGCACCAATGTCGACCTCGGAGCGGCTCACCAGTCCGGCTATCGGTGCCTTAATTTCGGTATAACTCAGCTCTAATTCGGCCTCTTCCACCTCGGCGCGACTCGCGGTGAGGTTAGAACGCGCCTGAGCCAAAGTGGAGAGCGCATTATCGTAATCGAGTTGACTGGCGGCATCCTGCTCATACAGTGGCTTTAAGCGTTTCACATCTCGCTCGGCCTTATCGAGAATCGCCTGCTGTGAGGACAGTTTGGCTTTTAAACGATTCACCACAGCTACATAGGGTTTATTATCAATCTGATACAGCAGTTCACCCGCTTTGACCGCGCTGCCTTCAACAAAACGTTTTTCCTCCACAAAGCCATCGACCCTAGCCCTAACTTCTACGTCTAAGGAAGCTTGGGTCACCCCAATATAATTGCCATAGAGAGGCACGGTTGCCGTAGTGACTTTTTCCACCACTACCATTTTAGGGGAGATTTTGATGTCGGGTTCTTGGCAGCCACTCACAGAGAGACAGAGCAAAACACCACTCAGATAAAGGGGAAATGAGCTTAAGCGTGGAACAAAAAAACGAGCTGTAACAGATGGTTGAGGCATATGCGAATCCCGCACTCTAAAGACAGTGGAACCACTCGCATAGGCAAAGTGGTCTGAACAATTTTAGTCGGTTCTAGGTAACGTCCTGTGACCAATGCAAAACCAGTGTAAGACAAACGGGATAAAATTGAAATTTTAAAATCAATAAGTTCAATGATTTGTGACGGGAATGCTAAAGCGAGAATTTAAAGGCGTTTACAAGGAAAGCACTCTCCCCAAGCGAACGAGTATGCTTGGGGCGAATCAATAAAGGTTTACAGCTTGACGGGGTTTGCGGCACTGTACGCCGCTTCGAAGGCGTCGGTAAACTCGCTGATAGGCAAAATATCCTCGCGGCAGCGGCGGTTACGCCCAAGCAATGAGGACTCCACAAACAAATCGAACCAAGCCGTTAATACCTTACCATTGGCCTCCTCGCCCATTGCCGCCAGCGCCAGCGAGGCAACTTCCGCTGTACCCAATTGAAAGTCATGGCTGCCCTTACGTAAGGCATAGGTGGCTAAAGTGTCGGGGTCGAAGGACAGCATAGGCAAGCCCTGTAGATAGGTACTCTTGCGAAACATCTTAATCGCCTCGCGCCAGCTGCCATCGAGCATGATAAGCAAAGGTCGTTTCCCCTCGCTAAGACTGGCCATGGGCACCTCAGTCAATACGGTTTGCCCTTGGTCGGCATATTGCGCCGGAAAGACTAAAAAGGGTTGATAGTCGTTTGAAGCCAATAGCGCCAACAACTCTGGGGCGGGTTCGGTACGCGACCAGAGAAAGGCATGGGTATCAGGGATAAGATCGGCAATTAAGCGACCGCTGTTAGTGGGTTTTAACACCTCATCGTTATACATCAGAAGTAGAAAACTTACCTGAGTCGTCAACTGTTTACGCAGCGAGCAGGTACAAAATTGTTCACCCAGTAGACACAAATGACAGCGAATGAGTTTTTTACCACGGGCGCCAAAGGGTTTAGTCGATATGGATTTACGGTATTCATATAAGCGATGTACAGCGTGGGGAGCTAGAGCCATGGCAGCCAATTCTCAATCTATTTCGGTCGAACGGGTTATTAACGGTGGTACTCAGTGCACACCGGCTTTACGCTGCATAAGTGCAATCTGTATAAGTGCATACCTGCACGCGGTGGCGCAGTGTATCCTTTGGCCGAGGAAGGTGCAATTAGCCTTATTGAAAAGCGCTATTTCCTACGCTTATGAAAAATTAAAGCCCTTATCACGCTGACCCACATTAGAATAGTCTGCAACATCAACCCACCTAGTCCGTAACGCTTTAGTACCTTAGCATTCACCGCTTGCTAAACTATGGCGCAAACTTCAGCGGCTTGGGCTAAATCTAATAGTCAGTTGGGTTGTCTTATGCTAAACCTTTCATCGGTGTCTGTTTTTAAACCTTACGATTAAACAGAGCCTACTTTTCATCTGCACGCTTTTGAATCCCAGCATTGTAGTCCATTGTCATTAAAGGAATTGTATGCCCTTTTCACCCACGAAAATCGCAAAAAATACGCACAGCGCATCAGGCTCATTGGGAGTAAAACATTTTGCTCCACTCAGTTTAGTACTGCTCGCAGCGATGCCATTGATGCCATTGATGGCCCATGCAGCGCCGGCTGCGCAAGACGCGACACAGGTAAAAGCGCAGGCCATTCAATCCCTCGTCGATTCGGCGATTAATCCCTTAATGACAGAGTATGGGATCCCTGGTGCAATCGTTGGGATCAGCCTCAATGGGCAAACGTATTTCTTCCCCTATGGTGTCAGCTCTAAGACCAGCAACCAAAAAGTCAGTACAAACACATTGTTTGAGATAGGTTCTATCAGTAAAACCTTTACCGCGACACTCGCAACCTATGCTCAAGTTGAAGGCAAGCTCACACTCACGGATAAGGTGAGCGAGTATGTACCCGAATTAAGGGGCAGTGCCTTTGACCAGATTAATCTTATCAATCTCGCGACCCACACTGCGGGCGATTTGCCCATGCAAGTGCCAGACAATATCACCAACAATGCCAAACTAATGGATTACTTTAAAACTTGGCAACCCGCTTACGGGGCAGGCACCCATCGTAATTATGCCAATCCCAGCATTGGGTTACTGGGCTTGATTACCGCAAAACAGTTAGGCAAAAGCTTTGCCGATGCCATGGAACACAGTCTATTTCCGCAACTTGGGTTAAACCACAGTTATATCGAAGTACCAGCTAACAACATGGCCGATTACGCCCAAGGTTATAATAAACAAGACCAGCCCGTGCGCCTCAATCCCGGCGTATTAGCCGATGAGGCCTATGGGATAAAAACAACTGCGGTGGATTTGTTACGTTTTGCTGAAATCAACATGCAGCAGCACGCGATTACTCCCGCATTGCAACAGGCTATCGATGCCACACATGTCGGCTACTTTGATGTGGGTATGATGACCCAAGCAATGATTTGGGAAGATTATCCCTATCCAATTGCACTCGACAAGCTGCTTGCGGGACATACTCAAGAAGTGGTGTTTGGCAGCGTGCCTGTGCGCGCTATGATGCCACCTCAAGCACCACAAGCTGCTCAATGGGTGAATAAGACAGGCTCAACCGGTGGTTTTGCCGCCTATGTGGCTTATATTCCGGCAAAGAAACTGGCCATGGTGTTACTCAGCAATAAAAATTATCCCGTGCCACCACGCGTGACCGTGGGCTATCAAATACTCACAGGCTTAGAAACCCTGTCGAACTAAAACACTGTCGAACTAAGTCACCATCTAACCGTTTATTCCTGCCTAAATCCGACAATTTTCTTTGCTTTGGATGGAGAGCAAGCACGCTCTTCGTCCGTACGCTTTGTCATCAAATATCTTGTTAATAAAAATCTGCCAATCATTAACTTAGCCTCCGTCCGACGATCAATTATTAAACCTGATTAACAGCATAAACACTAAGTGTAAACTCAGTTTTACAGCCATAAATCGATAGAAAAACTTATGGGTAAGATTAAAAAATATTCCTGTAAATCAATATGATTGCCACTTGAACTGAAATGTTTTGAGGGTAAGATGCGCGCCATCGTTCAACTCTGCTTTTTTAATGGAATTATGATGTCAGACGATGCACCGTCTTTAATCTCACAAAAAGCGCCGACACCCGCCACAGGAAGCGCCACACAGTTACTCTTTATGCTGGTTTTTATGGTGGCCTGTGGGCAGATGGCACAAACTATTTTTGTCCCCGCACTCCCCCTTATCGCCCAAGGCTTAGCCGTGGATGCCAGTCAATTACAGGCGGTCATGGCTTGCTATTTGCTCGCCTACGGCCTATGTCAGTTTATCTATGGCCCATTATCCGACCGCGTTGGGCGTAAAATGCCGCTGCTCATTGGTATTGGTATTTTTATCCTTGGCGCGTTTATGGCGGCAGAAGCCACAAGTTTTAGCCAACTGATTTTCGCAAGCCTACTACAGGGGCTGGGAACTGCGAGTGCAGGCGCCCTGTGCCGCAGTATTCCGAGGGATCATTACTTTGGCGATAACTTAGTTAGATTTAACAGTTATGTGTCTATGGCCGTAGTGTTTTTGCCCTTAGTGGCGCCCTTTTTAGGAAGCTTTGCCTCCGCTTACTGGGGGTGGCAGGCTGTGTATTGGGTGCTGTTTGGATTTGGCAGTTTGGTTTGGCTACTCCTTTGCTTTGGCTTTAGAGAATCCTTACCCAAGGATAAGCGAGAGCAACAACCCATATTGGCATCCTATCGACATGTACTGCGCCACCGCAGTTTTCGAGCCTATTTGCTTTCGCTTATCGCGACCTTTGCTGGCATTGCCGCCTTCGAAGCCATTGCGGGCGTACTCTATGGCCAATATTTGCAGCTCTCGCCGTTTATGGTGAGCTGTTATTTTGTCGCGCCCATCCCTGGATATTTACTCGGCGCCCTGATTGCGGGTAGACAAAAACAGGCGCAGCGTACGGTTTTGCAAGGCGTTGCACTCCTAGGCGCCGGCGCATTGTTTATGTTAATTCCCGGTATCTTTCAGCTTGTCGTGGGTTGGAGTTTATTGATAGGCTCAATTTTGTTTTTCAGTGGCGCTGGCATGTTATTTCCGACATTAACCTCGGCCGCGCTAGAGCCGTTTCCACGCCAAGCAGGTATTGCGGGCGCCCTACTCGGTGGCTTACAAAATTTCGGCGCGGGAATCGCTGCCTTAACCATGTCGCTCGTACCAATGGGCGGCCAGTTAAGCATTGGTTTGCTGAGCGTGCTGATGGTGCTGTTAGTGATTGTCGCCTTGCATTATGCAAGGGATCAAAACGATACCCACCACACCCTGTTACCGCAAAATCCATAGTTGGCAAGACACCCAATAAAAAGCCCACATTCGTGGGCTTTTTATTGGGGCAATTAGAGAATGCGTCTGAGCAGGAAATCTGCTTTTAGCCTTCTAATACGATTCATAATCTTCTTCACTGGGGCGGGATAGCTTTGTAAGGTATCCACTTGACTGTAGTGATACAGTCTTTGAGTGTGTTCGAGGATATGGCTTTGCTCGGCCTCGAATTGCGCCTTCCAGCTACCGCTTTCATCGTGAATGAGTAACCCATTCTCTAAATCCAGCGCCCATGCTCTTGGGTTTAAGTTTGAGCCCGTGATCAAATGCTTACGACCATCGGCGCTAATCCCCTTGAGGTGATAGCTATTGATACCGTGTTTCCACAGGTGAATATTAAGCTGGCCATTATCGATTGCCCATTGCTGACGCTTAGCAAATTTACGCAGCGATTGCTCATACAGATACGGCAAGGCCCCTATGGTAGAGAAATCCTGCTCGGGCGGAATGTAAAAGTCATTCGCCGTTTTATCCCCTACCACTATGTCGATACGTTTGCCTTTACGCAGATGCTTAGCCAAGGCACGCACCAAAATATAGGGAGGATTAAAATAAGGCGTGCAAATAAACAGTCTGTCTTTTGACTCTTCCACCATGGCTATCACGGCTTTATTCAGCAGGTTATGTTTGCGGCCTAATCCCAGTAAAGGGGTGACACGGTTGCCACTGCGGGTCGCGTTAAACTCGTACTGTGCCTGTGATAATCGCAGTTTGAAGCTGCGCACATCGGTTTTAGGTGGCAAGACTTCTTGCTGCGCATCTTGAGTGAGCGAGGCAACGGCAGGATCGGCAATAATGTAGCGCTGGATCATAGTGCGCATACTGCGCGCTAACTCGGCCGACTCAATCACATGGTAACGGTCGAAACGGTATTTATCGTTTTGCTGCAGATAAATGTTATTCAGGCTGGCACCGCTGTAAATCACAGCATCATCAATCACAAAGCCCTTAAGGTGCAGCACGCCCATAAACTCACGGGATTTGACCGGCACGCCCATAATATCGATAGGATGCTCTGCCTCAGCCATGACCTTGCGGTACATCAGATAGTTACCGCTGTCGCCCTTGTGACCAATCAAGCCGCGTCTAGCACGGTGAAAATCGACCAAAATCTTGACATCTAACGCGGGGTTATTCGCCTTAGCCGTCATCAAG
Source organism: Shewanella seohaensis (assembly GCF_023283775.1). Lineage (NCBI taxonomy): Bacteria > Pseudomonadati > Pseudomonadota > Gammaproteobacteria > Alteromonadales > Shewanellaceae > Shewanella > Shewanella seohaensis. The sequence continues at coordinate 25,595 of NZ_JAKILE010000008.1, read as the reverse complement.
GCCTGTAAAATTTCGCGCCCCGCCTCATCGTCTTCAAGATAGAGTGCGGCGATATAAATGCTGTCCTTGGCATTTTCGATACGGCTAAGCAATTCTGCCTTAAATCGGCATGGCGTAAGCAACCACGTTAAAGCCTCGGGTTGAACGGCTATTCCACCAAGCTTATCTAGCAAGGCATCCTCCTTTAAACATGCTGACCACCCCGATAGGAAGCGCTTGGGGTCAGTGACAAAAACATCACCGCAATTTGGGTTAATTCTGGATAGGCTTCTGTCACTGCCAGCCTGATCGTTTGTTCTACTTTAAGATGGATATCAGGGTCGACCGGAAACCAAAGCAATTCGATTTGGACAAAGCGTTGATCAATTCTGCCATTACGGTAGCTGATGCTTGGGATCCAATCTAATGTAAAACTCTCTGCATTACCTTTACATATAGCCGCCAAAGACTGCAGTAATGTTTGGCTAAGCTCTGCAACAACTGCCTGTGGCAAGCCGCGCATACTAATATGAGGCATGGTTTTAGTGGTTACCTGAGATCCTAAAATCGTAAGGGGTAGAAATTACCGACTTCACTGCAACTCGGCAAGACTTTTCGGCGAAAAGCACGTGGGATAGCGCCTATTTTGCTGGTAATTTGACCTGAAACGACGCATTCCTCACCAGCAGGACTAAAATGCAACAATTTAGCCCACAAACATCAGGCTTCTATGCCTGCATTCTCGGCTAACTAAATGCTTTTTCAGTTTTTCCTTTAAACCTTTTGTCCATGATGGCTAATCGACGCTAGGCAGACCATAAGCAAAATGGTGTGTGAGTCACAAAACAGGGCTTCAGGCTCAGGCAAGCGTGCCTGTGGTCGTTGTTTTAGCGTAAACTAAAACATCTTAAGTCCCTATTGCCTAACACCATGAACAAAAAAATCCTACTGACCCTTGCCCTCACCTTAGCCTTAGCTTGGGGTATATTTCATTTTAAAGCGCAGCTCGGCTTACTCATTTTGCCGCTTTTTATCGGATTGGTTTTATTTGTCACCCTAAGGCTGTATCGTCTAATGGAAAAAGACGATGGCAGCAATGACCGCTAATGGTAAAAAGGACATTCAGGACACCTATGACGCACTCGATAAACAAGGATAAGTTGCAGGCATCATTCACTCGCCCCAAGCTTAAGGGGTTACTCTTAGGCAGCATGTTAAGTATTCTGCTGCCAACCCAAGCGATTGCAGCAATACATCCGCTGGATGAGTCGACATTTGCCAAGCAAATCGCCGACATTGCCCCGCGTCATTCGCAAGTCGCTTTGCTGGCCCGAGATTTAAGTACTAATACCCTGTTATACAGCCAACAAGCCGATACCTTATTTATCCCCGCCAGCACACAAAAGGTGCTGACCGCCGTTACCGCTATGGCCAACCTTGGCCCAGATTTTCGCTATGTCACTGAGCTCTGGAGTGATGCGCCCATTCGCCAGGGTCATATTGCGGGCAGTGTTTATCTGCGTTTTAGCGGCGATCCGACGCTGACTCAGGACGATCTTAAGGCCTTGTTTGCCCATCTACAAAAGCAAGGCATAACAAGCATTGAGGGGCATCTCTATCTTATCGGGGATAAACAAGAGCAATTACAAGCACCTGGTTGGGTGTGGGATGACCTAGGTATTTGCTTTGCCGCGCCGGTGTCGAGTTACATCATCAATCAAAACTGCGTTTATGGGCAGTTTGCGCCAAGCTCAGCCAAGCATGCTTCTGAGGTCAAATTAAGGACATCTAGTTTTGGGGTAAAAGTGAGTAGCGACGCCATATTCTCCCCTAAAGCAGGCCATGATTTTTGCCAGCTCGATTTAGTACGCCTTGGCCAGAATCAATATCATCTACGGGGCTGCTATCCCGGTAGTGAAGCGATACCACTGGCGATTGCCATTAGCGATCCCGAAAAATTTGCCATGGACACCCTAACAGCGACGCTCAAGGGTGAAATGTCACTTTCGGGGAAAGTGAAAATAGGCAACACCATCCCTTCGAAGGCGAAACTGATCGCCAGCCATAGCAGCGCGCCCTTGCCTGAGCTGTTAAAAACCATGCTGCTTAAGTCGGATAACCTGATTGCCGATAGTTTGTTTAAGCGCGTGGGGCAAAATTATTACAAAGCCCAAGGCAGCTTTACCCATGGTGCTGCGGCGATGCGCCATATTCTGACTGAGCTTGGGATTGATTTAACCAACGCCAATATTGTCGATGGTTCAGGGCTTTCTCGCTATAACCTGTTGAGCGCAAAACAATTAGCCGATGTACTGGCGCTCATTTACCAAGATGCACGCTTTCACACCCTCATTGACAGTTTGCCCGAGGCCGGTGTCAGCGGCACTCTGCAATATCGCTTGGGATATACTAAACCGCCCTTAAAACATCTAGTGTTTGCCAAGACTGGCTCGATGCAAGGCGTCGCCAATTTAGCAGGTTTTATGCGTTTAGCGCAGCAGCGGGATATTCTCTTTGTGGTGCTCGAGAATGGCATCAGTCCTGAAACCCAAAAGCAACGTAAACCCGCCTTTAGCGCCGACTTTTTAACTCGGTTGCTGAGTGCTGTCGAAACTAAAACTCAGACCAGCCAAGCAACGACCACAGAGCTGAGCACCGTTAAGTTAAGTGATTAATATCCGATAAGGTGTAGAGTCATATACAAAGCAATTAAAACAAAAAGCACTGAATATCAGTGCTTTTTTATTAGGTAAATGCGAACGCTTAACGCGATTAAGCTTGCGTTAGAACAGCTCTGCTGGCATCGCCATTGTGCTGGTATCTCCCGCGCGCACTTGCGCTAAGTGATAGTCAGCCTTAGGCAGCAATTTGTCGAAATAGAATTTAGCGAGGTAGGATTTTTGCTCGGCAAACTGTTTATCTTCAGCACCCACCGCTTTATCCAACATGGCTAACCAATAGAACCCATACAGAGTGAAGCCAAAGGCATCCAAAAAGTCGACCGCACTGGCGTTAATGAGCGCTGGTTGAGTCAACTTTTGCTCATTAATGGATTCGGCAACATTGACTAAGGCATCTAAACGGGCACAAACGGCGGAAACTTTCACCGCATCGACCTGAGTAAATTCACGCATTTGCGCCTTTAACTCGGCCACAAACTCCTTAAGGGTCGCGAGATTATCGCCAGTGACTTTTCGACCGAGGAAGTCGATGGCCTGAATACCGTTAGTACCTTCGTAAATCTGTGCAATACGAGTATCACGTACTAACTGCTCAATACCGGTTTCGCGAATATAACCATGACCACCAAACACTTGCTGCGCCATGATAGTGGCATCTAAACCGCGGTCGGTTAAAAATGCTTTCGCAACTGGTGTTAACAATCCTACGTAGCGAGCAGCCTTAGCTTTGACTTCATCCTCGGCATATTTTGCTAAATCGAGTTGTTTACCGGTAAATACCGAGAGTGCGCGCCCCGCTTCTATCATCGCACGGATAGTCAACAGCATACGACGCACATCACCATGCACAATGATAGGATCGGAATCGCTGCCCGTAGGTGAGCCGCCAGCGGCAACGCCTTGGTTGCGCTCTTTGGCATAATCGGCGGCCATTTGATAAGCGGCCTGCGCACTGCCAAGCCCTTGAATACCGATGGCTAAACGCTCGTAGTTCATCATAGTGAACATACACACTAAACCACGATTTGGCTCACCAATCAGGTAACCCTTAGCATCATCAAAGTTCATCACACAGGTAGCCGAGCCCTTAAGCCCCATTTTATGTTCGATGGAACCCACGCTCACGCCGTTCGCCAGGCCTAAACTGCCGTCGGCATTAACCATGGTTTTAGGGACGAGGAACAGCGAAATACCTTTGCTTTCAGGAAGCTTTGCCAGCACTAAGTGAATGACGTTCTCGGTCAAATCATGATCGCCACCCGTGATAAAGATTTTGCTGCCACTAATGGCATAACTGCCGTCATCCTGTGGGATAGCACGGGTACGGATATTACGTAGATCTGAGCCCGCCTGAGGTTCAGTCATATCCATGGCACCTGCCCATTCACCGCTGTAAAGTTTCGGCAAATAGGTTTCTTTAATCTCTTCACTGCCGTGGGCATTAATACACAATGCAGCACCCGCCGTGAGTGAGCCATACAGAGTAAATGCATTACAGGCGCTGTAAGCCATTTCATCGACTAACACCCCCAGCATTTTCGGCATACCCATACCGCCGAACTCGGGTTCACCACACAGACCCACCCAGCCGCCTTGGGAATATTGATCGTAAACGGCTTTATAACCATCGGGCGTAATCACTCGATTATCCTGATGGAGAACGCCTTGCTCATCGCCAGCACGGTTAAGCGGATGGATTAATTCAGCACTGATTTTCGCGGCTTCTTCGAGAATCGCGCCGGCCGTATCCATATCGACCATTTCAGCAATATCAGGGAGTTGTGCCCAAGTATTTGGCGCATCAAAAACCTGTTCCAATAAGAAACGCATATCCGCTAACGGAGCTTGGTAAGGATTCATGGGTAGACTCTTAAACGTAGGATTTAAACAGTTGTTTTAATTTATACCAGTTCAATACAGAAAACAATCTCATTACAAATTCACTTTGCAACTCAGAACCAGTAAAACCGTTAATGTGAAATACGGGCAACAAAAAACCCTTAAGTTGCCTTAAGGGTTTTAGTGTAGCCAGAGATAAGCGATGCGTCCTCGGCTTAGCTCACGATTAACGCATTGATTACCACATTAAATCGTCCGGGATCGCATAATCAGCATAGGGGTCATCTTCGACCTCTATCGCCTTCCCTTCATCCTGTTGCCATAGATAACCGCACCATTGTGGCACCAACAAATTAACGCGCTCAGCCAATTTATGGGGGACAAGGTAGCTCTTATCTTCATATCGAACGATCCCTAACAGGCCTTTAAGCAGTTCCGATTGGATTTTCTCATCGATATAGACTGAATAGATTTTATTATCGAGGGTATAGTTAAACTTGACCTCGGCATGGCTTGGGATCTTAATCGCAAATTGCGTAAATTCACTCACTAAGCCACGCACTTGCCCACGGGCTGTCGCTTCGGCAAAGCGCTGCTCGTTCAATGCTTTATCTTTTTCAGCTTGGAGTCGTTTTTGCTCGGCGATCTCGTGTTTCAATGCACTCGAACCATCATCTACCCGCGCCTTTTTATCGCGACGTTTTTGCGTCTTCACATCACGCACTTTTTGTTTACTGGCAAGGCCAGCCTTAAGCAGCTGCTCTTGTAATGCATTCGCCATGGATTTTCACCCGATTTCTCTATCAAATAAATAAGTTACAACACTTAACTAACGGTTATCACTGCTGAGCTTTAGTCGCTAACTCGCCTAATGCGGTCATTGCAATGCTCGCACCGCCAAGTGACCAGCCACCGTCAACGGGTAACACAACCCCAGTGATGTACGAGGCATACTCTGATCCTAAAAACATCGCGGCATTAGCAATATCCTGCCCTTCGCCATTACGTTTTAACGGTACTGACTGTGCAACTTGCTGCTGCAGCGCTGCGCTCGGTGCTAAACGGTTAAATCCTTCAGTGCTAGCGATTGGTCCGGGAATAATGGAGTTTATACGGATCCCTTCACAACCCCATTCTATCGCCAATGTCCGAGTCAGCATGTCTACGCCAGCTTTAGCAGCGCACACATGGGCTTGCATTGGCATGGCTATCGATGCCTGCGGCGCCGAGATTTGAATAATATTCCCTTGGGGGCGACGCAGTAAAGGATAAGCCGTCTTTAGCACTTGAAAACTGCCCAGCAGATCAATGTCCATCACGGCTTTAAAGCCATTAGCAGAGAGTTTTGTCGCTGTAGCCGGAAAGTTACCTGCAGCGCCACTTACTAACACATCAATAAAGCCAAATTCGGAGGCGATAGTATCAAAGCCCTGCTCGACCGCAGCCAAATCCCTGACATCAAAGCTCACCCCAAGGTGAATACCATCAGGATTTGACTGCTTTAGCTGCAACACTGCGGCATCAATCTTGTCTTGGTTGCGACTCGCCACCGCCACATTCGCGCCGGCCTGCGCAAACGCATTGGCTATCGCGAGGTTAATTCCACTCGTACCACCGACAACGACAACATTCTTACCTTGATAATTAAACATCGTAGTATTCAGCATGGGCATTCTCCGTGAACGGTAAAATTAACGCGCGAATAAGTGCTTAAGCCGCAATGGCTTTCATCATTTCTCTCAAGCGAGAGATTGATGAATGGCCTGCAGTGCAGCCAGAGGATCGGCGGCCTTAGTGATTGGTCGACCAATCACTAAATAATCAGAACCGGCTGCAAGCGCCTGCGGTGGCGTCATGACCCGGTGTTGATCACCCACGTCGCTGCCCACAGGGCGGATCCCCGGGGTGATAAGTTTAAAATCTTGACCTAAGAGTGATTTAAGTACGCTTGCCTCTTGAGCCGAACAGACAACACCATCGAGGCCCGCCTGCTTTGTGAGTTTCGCGAGACGTTGCACATGCTCAAAGGCAGGAACATCAATGCCGATGAGTTTTAAATCTTCATCACTCATAGAAGTGAGTACCGTTACTGCGATTAGTATAGGAGCATCATTACCATAGGGCAGCAACGCTTTTTTCGCCGCTTCCATCATAGCTAAGCCACCGCTGGCATGCACGTTTGTCATCCACACACCCAGTTCTGCCGCGGCCGCGACCGCTTTGGCGACCGTATTAGGAATATCGTGAAACTTTAAGTCGAGGAAAAGATCGAAACCACGGTCGTGAATATCTTTCACCAATTGTGGGCCAAACAGGGTAAACATTTCTTTGCCCACTTTGAGGCGGCACATGTTGGGATCGAGTTGATCTATCAGTTGTAAGGCGTGGTTTTTATTATCGTAATCAAGCGCTACGAGGATAGGTTTGGTCGTCATCATCTCTCCAACTGGGTTACACTAACAAGGTATTTCTAAAGGTTATTCACCGTCTAAACCACGGATCCGTTTAATGGTGCCCCATTTTTTACAGGAGGGGCAATGCCAATACAGGGTGTGGGATGGGAAACCGCATTCTTTACAGCGATAACTTGGACGGAATTTAATTTGTTGTTCAACTAGTTGCTCAAGCATAGTCAAACTTTGTTTGGCTTGACCTTCTTCAGCTTGACGCAGGTGCATCTGCATTAAGTGCTGAAATCCCTTCATGGTGGGATGGCGATACAGGGCATCTAACACCATGTTTTCAGCAGCTTGTATCTCATCGAGACTAATCATATGTTGAGCAAGCGCTACCACCACAGAGGCGCCCGCGCCTTCGGCCATCGCGCCCGCTAATAATTCTTGATAACCCTCTTTATCTTGGGTATCACGATACACTTGTTTCGCCGTGGGTAAGGCATCGGCGAAGAGTTCTATGTCGGCCTTTTTCAGTGTCATCAGCATAGATTTGCACTGGTTGTAATCCTTAGCGTAGAGAAATTTTTTGGCGAGCGTGAGTAAGGCACGGCCGCACTTAGGATCTTGTTTTAATGCCTGTTGTAATAGCTTGATCTTGTCAGCATCATCACTGGTCTCGTCCGCAAGCTGACAATAAAAATGGGCGATAATCGGTTTAAGCACCTGCTGGCGCTTTCGACTTAAGCGCTTGGTGATATCGATGGCTTTTTGCCATTCCTTAATGACTTGATAAATGGCAATCAGCTGCGTCTCAGACTCTTCGCTATGGTCATCTTGACTCACCAAATTCAGGAAAATCTCTTCCGCTCGGTCGTAAAACCCCGCTGCAAGGTAATCTTTACCCAGTTCCATCATTGCAATATCGCGCTGCTCATTGGTGAGTGTGGGACGTGCGATTAAGTTTTGATGGATACGGATAGAGCGGTCAACTTCACCGCGTTTGCGAAATAGTGAACCGAGGGAAAGATGGGTGTCGATGGTTTCATCGTCCACATCGAGCATACTGATAAACAAGTCGACCGCTTTGTCTGACTCGTTCGACAACAGGAAATTCAAGCCGGTGAAATAATCACGACTTAATTGTTTACGCTGGTTACTCTGGTTTTGCCTTATGCTCCGCCGCCCCATATACCAACCGTAACCGGCAGCAATAGGAAGCAACAGGAAGAGGATCTCAAGCATATTAGGCGTCTACACCTTGAGGAGTTTTAGCGGTTTGGACCGTTAATTTTTTTCTGGTCGCCGCTAAAGCCAATTTCAGTTTGACAATATAATAGCTGGCCACGAGCCAACTCAACATAAAGCCTGCAAAGAAAACCACGGCTAATACTACGGGTAAACGGTACTCACCCTGAGCCACAAAGTAGCTGATCGTCACTACTTGTTCATTACGCGCACCAAAAATCAATGCCACGATAAATAACAGTGCCACAAGGACTGTCGCTACAAAAGATTTCACGTCGCACTCCCTTAAACGCCTTTCAATTTTCTGATTATCCAAGAAATTTACTGAGCTGACCAGCTTTGCCTTGCATTAGATATAAAAAAGCCCCCTGACGGAGGCTTTTTGTAATGCGGTCAATTATACATTAACTGCGTCAACGCGTTCACGCAGTTCTTTGCCTGGCTTAAAGTGCGGGACGTATTTGCCTTCCAATTCAACTGATGAACCAGTCTTTGGATTACGGCCAGTACGCGGTGCACGATAATGAAGCGAGAAACTACCAAAGCCACGGATCTCAATACGATCACCGCTTTCTAATGTTGTTGCCATTTGCTCCAACATCTCTTTGATTGCGCCTTCAACCTCTTTCGCCGACAGCTGCGACTGCCTGGTGGCGAGTTTTTCGATCAGTTCGGATTTTGTCATCCTAGCTATCCCCTATTATCAAGCCAAACACAGTCACCTAATGGGGAGAAAAACTCCCCATACAACAGGCGATTATTTGCGAGCTGCTTTAAACGCTTCAGCCATTGCATTACTAATAACAGCGTCTTCTTGTTTATTCAAGGTCGCCATTACTTCTTTTTCTTCAGCTTCGTCTTTCGCTTTGATTGACAGGCTGATAGAACGGTTCTTACGGTCAACACCCATGAACTTAGCTTCGATAGCATCACCTACTGAGTAAACAGTAGATGCATCTTCGATGCGCTCACGGCTGATGTCAGCTACACGGATGTAACCTTCAACAGTGTCAGCTAGTTCAACAGTAACACCTTTAGCATCAACAGCAGAAACAGTACCGTTTACGATAGTACCTTTCTTCTTGTCAGCTAAGTAAGCGTTGAATGGATCGTCTTCAGTTTGCTTAACACCTAAGCTGATGCGCTCGCGCTCTGGGTCAACAGACAGAACCACTGCGTGGATTTCGTCGCCTTTCTTGTACTCAGATACTGCGTCTTCGCCAGTACCGTTCCAAGAAATGTCAGACAGGTGAACTAAACCATCGATACCGCCGTCAAGACCGATGAAGATACCGAAGTCAGTGATTGACTTGATCTTACCAGAAACCTTGTCGCCTTTGTTGTAACGAGTTGCGAAGTCATCCCATGGGTTGGTCTTACATTGCTTCAGACCTAGAGAAATACGACGACGCTCTTCATCGATGTCCAGAACCAGAACTTCAACTTCGTCACCTAAGTTAACTACTTTAGATGGGTGAATGTTCTTGTTAGTCCAATCCATTTCAGAAACGTGAACTAAGCCTTCAACGCCTTCTTCGATTTCAACGAAACAGCCGTAGTCAGTCAGGTTAGTTACGCGACCAGTTAACTTAGTGTTTTCTGGGTAGCGCTTGCTGATTTCTAACCATGGATCTTCGCCAAGTTGTTTCAGACCTAGAGACACACGAGTGCGCTCACGATCGTACTTCAGAACTTTAACGTTGATTTCGTCACCAACGTTTACGATTTCAGATGGGTGCTTAACGCGTTTCCATGCCATATCAGTGATATGTAACAGACCGTCAACGCCACCTAAATCTACGAATGCACCGTAGTCAGTCAGGTTCTTAACGATACCTTTAACTGCTTGACCTTCTTGCAGGTTTTCTAACAGTGCATCACGCTCTGCGCTGCTTTCTGATTCGATAACTGCACGACGAGAAACAACAACGTTGTTACGCTTCTGGTCTAGTTTGATAACTTTGAATTCTAATTCTTTGTACTCTAAGTGAGCGGTGTCGCGAACTGGGCGCACGTCAACTAGAGAACCTGGTAAGAAGGCACGGATACCGTTTAATTCAACAGTGAAACCGCCTTTCACTTTACCATTGATGATACCGATTACAGTTTCAGCATCTTCGTAAGCTTTTTCCAGAACGATCCAAGCTTCGTGACGTTTCGCTTTTTCGCGAGACAGTTGAGTCTCACCGAAGCCGTCTTCAACAGAGTCAAGAGCTACGTCAACTTCATCACCAACAGCGATTTCTAAAACGCCTTGAGCGTTTTTGAATTGTTCAGCTGGGATTGGGCTTTCAGACTTCAGACCTGCATCAACCAGAACCATACCGTTTTCGATAGCAACTACAGTACCACGAACGATAGAGCCTGGACGGAATTCCAGAGTTTGAAGGGATTGTTCAAATAGATCAGCAAAAGATTCAGTCATGTTTAGGTTACTTTAATGTAATAAACCACAGTCAATCCTAGACGTGGAGTCAGTCAAATTATCCGTATCATCCTTAATACGAATACCTATCCAAACAATAACTTAGTTAGTGTTGGATAATTTTTGGTTGATGTAGTTGAGCGCAAGCTCAAGTACTTCATCAATACCTTTATGGCTAGTATCGATAACGAGCGCATCCTCGGCAGGGACCAAAGGTGCCACTGGACGATTCATATCGCGGTCGTCACGCTCGATAATTTCAGCTAAAAGGCGCTCGATATTAACATCGAAGCCCTTGTCCTGCAACTGATTATAGCGTCTTTGAGCCCGCTCCTCTGCAGAAGCAGTTAAATATAATTTAGCCGATGCCGTTGGGAAAACAACCGTGCCCATGTCGCGGCCATCGGCGATTAATCCAGGTGCCGTTCTAAAGGCACGTTGACGGCGTAATAAGGCTTCCCGCACACGGGGAAATGCCGCCACTTTAGAGGCCGCATTTGAGCATTCTTGAGTACGTATCGCAGTTGTGACGTCTTCACCTTCTAAGATCACTTGAACTGGATCTTTCTCGTTGCCGGTTAAAAATTTCACATCAAGGTGCGCAGCTAGGAGTGTGATGGATTCTTCATTTTCCAGTTCTACATCGTGGTGAATTGCAGCTAACGCAAGTACTCGGTAAATAGCACCACTATCAAGCAGTTGCCACCCAAGATGCTTAGCCAATAATTGACTAATTGTCCCTTTACCAGCACCACTTGGGCCGTCGATTGTGACTACAGGAGCCCGTTCAGACATACATTCCTCCGCAAAAAATAATCATCATCCGTGAGTTCTTAACTAGAGCCCCGAAAATGAGCGCGCCGCATTGTACAATACTATACAAATAAAATCCGTGGATTTTTTTATGAAGTTTAGAAGCCGCTCAAATGCGGCTTCATCATCTTGATATGACCCAAAGTCAGCCTCTTACAGAAAGCGGTTAGGCTTTGAGGCTGGCAAATTGGGCAAAATAGTCAGGAAAGGTTTTCGAGGTACAATCGGGATCATTGATGGTAATCCCGCAATCAGCAAACGCCATCATGGAGAAGCACATCGCCATGCGGTGGTCGTTATAAGTATCAATCTCTGCAGTATTGAGCACAGCTGGCGGCGTGATTTGAATATAATCATGCCCCTCTTCCACTAAGGCGCCCACTTTACGCAGCTCTGTGGCCATCGCCGCTAATCGGTCGGTCTCTTTAATGCGCCAGTTATAAATGTTACGAATGGTGGTCGTGCCCTCAGCAAACAAGGCCGCGGTGGCAATGGTCATCGCAGCATCGGGAATATGGTTCATGTCTAAATCAACCGCAGTTAACGGTGCGCCACGGGCAATAATGTAATCATCGCCCCACTCAATATCGGCGCCCATTTTTTCCAGCACATCGGCAAATTTCACATCGCCCTGAATGCTTAAACGGCCAACACCAGTGACTTTCACTTCGCCGCCTTTAATGGCTCCTGCGGCTAAAAAGTAAGATGCAGAAGATGCATCCCCTTCCACTAACACTTTACCCGGAGACACATACTGCTGACCGGCCGGGATCTCAAAGCGGGCATAGTCATGGTTAATCACCTGAACGCCAAACTGCGCCATCAAGGCTAAGGTAATGTCGATATAAGGTTTTGAAACCAGTTCACCTTTGACATGAATGTTCACACTGCCCTTAGCGAGGGGGGCAACCATTAACAGCGCCGTTAAGAATTGGCTAGACAGATCGCCAGCAATTTCTACATCGCCACCGTTAAGCCCGGTTGCATTGATGGTCAGAGGCGGAAACCCTTCATTCTTAAGGTACACAATATTAGCGCCCAATTGTTTTAGGGCATCGACCAAGTCACCAATGGGACGCTCTTCCATGCGCGGTTCGCCCGTTAAGGTAAATTCGCCACGCCCTAAGGTCAGCGCAGCGCACAATGGACGCATAGCCGTGCCCGCATTGCCTAAAAACAGCGTTTGCGCGGTATCCGCCGAAATAGCGCCACCTAAGCCAGTGAGTTCGCAGACAGTATTATTTTGCGATAAGCGGTATTCAATGCCCAACTGCTTTAAAGACGACAACATATGACGAATATCATCGGAGTCGAGCAAATTGGTGAGCGTGGTGGTGCCTTTGGCTAAGGTCGCCAATAATAATGCGCGGTTAGAAATGCTTTTTGAGCCCGGAATGTTGATCTCACCGCGGACTTGCACAACAGGTTCAAGACGTAATTGCTTCATGAATAAATCTTCTTTCTCTTAGGGCGTAACCATCGATGGTACGCAGACTGAAAATAGGTAAATGGCAACCTCACGCTACATGGCGTCAAGTTAAGATTACAAATTAAAGGAGATTGGGGACCTTGTTGGTGCTTCGTCGTTATAAAATTACCGATAGTGACGCAGGATTCAACCGTTTTTTACTAAAAAACGGCTTTTAAAACCGGAAAATTACTCAAGTCAGTCTAAAAATAACAAAAACACAAAATATCTGCGGTTAAATTGTGATCTAAAGCGTTTTTTGGCAGGCTTTTTTGCCAGATTAATTGGCCATAGTTCACAGTTTTTGCTTTAAATTTTTCATCTATCCACGCTATTCTAGGTTTCAAACGATAAATCTCGCATATTCTGTGCAATTCATGTTGTCGCAATATAACCAAAAAGGTAGATGGAGCCATGTTTAACTCACTCGTCGCAATGCCTGCGGATCCTATCCTCGGCCTATTAACCCAGTACCGTGAAGACTCACATCCTCAAAAAGTCGACTTAGGTGTGGGCGTTTATAAGGATCCCGCTGGAAACACTCCCATCCTTAATTGCGTGAAAAAAGCCGAAAAATTCCGTTTAGACACTGAAACCACCAAAGTGTATATCGGCCCAACCGGTTCGTCTCAGTTTAATACCCTGATAACAGAATTAGCCTTTGGCAGTGATCACTGCGCGATTATCGCCAACCGAATTCGTACAGTATCCACGCCTGGTGGCACGGGCGCCCTGCGCGTTGCCGGTGATTTTATTAAACGCTGCAATCCTAATGCTGTGCTATGGGTGAGCGATCCCACATGGGCTAACCATATAGGCTTGTTTGAAGCGGCGGGTCTGACCGTTAAAACCTACCCTTACTATGATTACGACACTAAATCGTTAAAGTTCGATGAGATGCTCAGCGCGCTTGCGCAGATTGGCCCGAACGATGTGGTGCTGTTCCATGCCTGTTGCCATAACCCGAGCGGGATGGATTTGACGACAGAGCAATGGGATAAAGTGGTTGCCCTCACCAAGGAGCAAGGTTTTACCCCGCTTATCGACATGGCTTACCAAGGTTTTGGTGATGGTGTCGATATCGATGCCTACGGCGTGCGTAAAATGGCCGCTGCGGTCGATAATATGATCCTGTGTAGCTCTTGCTCGAAAAACTTCGGTCTGTACCGTGAGCGTATCGGTTCATGCTCTGTGGTTGCAAAAGATGCAAACACGGCAAACATCGCGCAATCTGTACTGCTTTACGTGGTTCGCTGCCTCTACTCCATGCCGCCAGCCCACGGCGCGGCAATTGTCGAAACTATTCTAGGTTCGGCAGAATTAAAGCAAGAGTGGTTAGATGAGCTCAAAGTAATGCGCGACCGTATCAACGGTAACCGCGCCATTTTAGTGGAAAAACTCAAAACCAATGGCGTGGATCGCGACTTTAGCTTTATCGCACGCCAAAAAGGCATGTTCTCTTTCCTAGGGGTTAATCCTGAGCAAGTGGCGCACCTGCAGAAAGAATTCAGCATTTATATGGTGGGTTCGAGCCGCATTAGCATTGCAGGCATTAGCGAAGACAATGTGGATTACTTAGCTAAGTCGATTGCCAAAGTACTGTAACAAGACAGTTGGGATGAAGCGCCTAATTCGGCCTAAGTCCCCTAGCCTTCCTTTAGCTATTAATTAGTGCATGCTTTCATATCAACTTTAAGCTTTATGCAACCAATAAAAAACGAATGCCTAGGCATTCGTTTTTTTCTCACTTTACGCTGTTAATACTGACTTTAAACGACACGTATCAATCAGCGAGTTAAGCAAGTTAGGTAAACTTCACTACTTGGCTTAGCTATGCTTTGCCGCAAATTCGTTCATAAAGCTCACCAGCGCAGCTACGCCTTCAAGTGGCATCGCATTGTAAAGGCTGGCACGCATGCCACCAACGATTCGGTGCCCTTTTAAGGCCACTAGGCCCGCCGCTTCGGCCTCTTTTAAGAAGGCGCCATCAAGGGATTCATCCGCCAGTTGGAAAGTCACGTTCATTTGTGAGCGGTTTGCCGCGACGACACCATTTTTATAGAAAGGATTGGCATCGATACAGGCATACAGCATTTGCGCTTTTTGCTGATTGATTTTCGCGATACTGGCCACACCACCTAAGGATTTGAGCCAAGCAAATACTTCAGCCGCTAAGTACCAAGCAAAGGTTGGCGGCGTGTTGAACATAGAGTCATGCTCAACGGCTAAACGGTAATCCATGATGGATGATTGGGTTAAACTCGGCAGTTTCAACATATCATCACGCACGATCACAATAGATAAGCCCGAAGGACCAATGTTCTTTTGCGCACCAGCATAGATTAAGCCGTAACGACTGACATCGATTTCGCGAGACATAATGGTAGATGATAAGTCGGCGACAATCGGCCATGGACTGTCTAACTCATCAAAAATTTCGATACCATCAACTGTCTCATTTGGGCAGTAGTGCACATAACGGTAATCGGCATCAATCTTATGCAGATCAGGCAGCACTACTGCATTGAGTCCATTATGTTTTTCAACAATGTTAAGGCTATCAATTTGCGCGTCGCCCGCCAGCTTTTGAGCTTCGGCTAATGCTGCAGAAGACCATTGACCACTGACTAAATACAGGGCACGGCCTTGGTTGCCTAAAAAATTATTCACAACGGCAGAGAACTGACCGCGACCACCGCCGTGCATAAACAGCACATGATAGTTCTGTGGAATGTGCATCAGCTCGCGTAAATCCGCCTCAGCTTGCTTGGTCAGCGCGATAAATTCCTTACCTCTGTGGCTGACTTCCATCACGGAGACACCTAGCCCATTCCAATCGAGTAATTCCTGTTGTGCTTTTTTCATTACCGCTGCGGGTAACATCGCAGGACCTGCACAGAAATTATAAATCGCGCTCACTGCCACTCTCCTTATTTACAAACCATGATATTAGAATTCATAAAATAAAACGTTGCCATGAAAAAAACGAGCGTCCAATTGGACGCTCGTTTTCATACTCTCGAATTAGTCTTCGTCTTGCTCGTCGTCAAGCTCTTCGTCTTCATCTAATTCTTCTTCCAGTTCATCCTCTAAAGACTCTTCATGAACAGAGTCACCTTCAGCGACAACTGGGACGATTGGCATACCGTTTTCATCCAGCTCGACTTCATCTTCGTCGCCTTGGATCTCATCGATACGTTGCAGACCAACTACTTTTTCGTCACTTGCGGTACGGATAATGGTCACACCTTGAGTGTTACGGCCGATGATTGACACACCGTTCGCCGGCGTACGGACTAAGGTACCTTTATCGCTGATCAGCATGATTTCATCATTGCCGCCAACTTGTACCGCGCCAACAACCGCACCGTTACGCTCACTCACCTTGATCGATACCACACCTTTAGTCGCGCGGCTCTTCGATGGGTATTCAGACAGTTCAGTACGTTTGCCATAGCCGTTTTCGGTCACGGTTAAGATAGCGCCATCGCCCTTAGGTACGATGAGAGACACCACTTTTTGACCTTCTTCAAGCTTGATACCGCGAACACCAGTCGCGCCGCGACCCATTGGACGCACACCCTTGAAGTTGATTTGTGGGTTGCCTTCTTCGTCCAGCACTGGGTTGCCGTTTTCATCGAGCACGGCCACTTCTTCGCCTTCTTTAAAGCGAACCACTTTACCTTCGTTCGAGAACAACATGATCTCATCATCACCATTGGTGATATCGACACCGATCAGTTGGTCACCGTCTTTCAGGTTCACGGCGATAATGCCATTAGCACGTGGGTTGCTGTAAGCTGTCAGCGCAGTTTTCTTCACGGTACCGTTAGAGGTCGCCATGATGATGTACTTATCTTCTGCGTATTCACGCACCGGTAGAATCGCAGTAATGCGTTCGCCATCGGACAGCGGCAGCAAGTTAACAATCGGACGACCACGGGAAGTACGGCTCGCCAGCGGTAATTGATAGACCTTGAGCCAGTACATCTTACCGAAATCTGAGAAGCACAGAATGGTATCGTGAGTGTTGGCAACCAGCAGTTTTTCAACGAAATCTTCGTCTTTCACCTTAGTTGCAGCTTTACCCTTACCACCACGGCGCTGGGCTTGGTAATCGCTCAGCGGTTGGTATTTGGCGTAACCTAAGTGTGACAGGGTCACAACCACGTCTTCTTCGTTGATTAAGTCTTCAAGACTCATATCAATTTCATTGGCGTTGATGACAGTACGGCGAGCATCACCGTATTCAGCCAGAATTTCTTCTAACTCTTCTTTGATCACTTCCATCAAACGCTCAGGGCTGCGCAGAATAAACAGCAGACCCGCGATGAACTCGAGCAACTCTTCGTATTCGGCGATGATCTTATCGTGCTCAAGACCAGTTAAACGGTGTAAACGCAGCTCTAGAATCGCCTGAGCCTGTTGCTCAGTCAGGTAATATAAGCCATCACGGATACCGAATTCTGGCTCTAACCATTCAGGACGCGCCGCATCGTCACCCGCTTTTTCGAGCATGCCCTGTACATGGCCAAGTGCCCAGCCCTGCTCAACCAGTTTGACTTTAGCGTCTGCTGGCGTAGGTGAGGCTTTGATCAGCGCAATAATCGGGTCGATGTTGGCCAGCGCAACCGCTAATGCCTCAAGAATATGGGCGCGTTCGCGCGCTTTACGCAGTTCGAACACGGTACGACGAGTCACCACTTCACGGCGGTGCAGGATAAAGCACTCGAGCATTTCTTTTAGATTGAACAACTTAGGCTGACCATTGGTCAATGCCACCATGTTGATACCAAAAGAACATTGCATTTGTGTTTGGGCATAGAGGTTGTTCAGGACAACTTCACCCACTTCGCCGCGTTTAATTTCGATAACGATGCGCATACCGTCTTTGTCAGACTCGTCGCGCAGGCCGCTGATGCCTTCAATCTTCTTATCTTTGACTAACTCTGCGATTTTCTCGATGAGTTTCGCTTTGTTCACCTGATAAGGGATTTCGGTAACGATAATGCGTTCACGACCGTTATCTTCGGTTTCGACTTCAGCCAGCGCGCGCATAACGGCGCGGCCACGGCCCGTCTTATACGCATCGATAATGCCTTTACGGCCATTGATAATCGCCGCCGTTGGGAAGTCTGGACCTGGAATATGTTCCATCAACTGTTCGATAGACAGCGCAGGATCGGCGATCAGCGCTAAACAGCCCTTAACGACTTCGGTTAAGTTATGGGGCGGAATGTTAGTCGCCATACCGACCGCAATACCCGATGAACCGTTGATTAACAGGTTAGGGACACGTGTCGGTAATACAGCAGGAATTTGTTCTGTGCCATCGTAGTTGGGCACATAGTCAACGGTTTCTTTTTCAAGATCGGCGAGGAGCTGGTGCGCTAACTTGTCCATACGGATTTCGGTATAACGCATTGCCGCTGCGGAGTCACCGTCAACCGAACCGAAGTTTCCTTGACCGTCAACTAAGGTGTAACGCAGAGAGAAAGGCTGAGCCATACGTACGATAGTATCGTAAACCGCCGAATCACCATGGGGGTGATATTTACCGATCACGTCACCGACCACACGGGCAGACTTTTTGTACGGCTTGTTCCAATCGTTCTTCAATTCACTCATGGCAAACAGCACGCGGCGATGCACAGGCTTAAGGCCATCACGCACGTCTGGTAATGCACGTCCCACGATGACGCTCATGGCGTAATCAAGGTACGAATTCTTTAGTTCGTCTTCGATATTAATTGGCGAAATAGATGATGCCAGATCAGTCATAAACTGCTCGTTCCCCTGAAAATTAGCCGACAACGTATAATCCGTATCATTGAGCGGCCCAAAAACGTGATTTGGCATTCTAACACAGTTATTTAATGTCGCCAGACCTATCCTTCGTGAATTGCGAAGGATGTGGCTTAATAGATGAAAACACTGTCAATTTGCCCTTTTAAACCCGATAAAATCCGTTGTTAATGGCGAAATTGAGGCCAAGACTTGATTAATATCCGAGCAGAAAAACCGCTCTGCTTCACAAAGTGTTTAAGAATTAATGATAATTGCTGAAATTTCACTCAACCACAAAGACTTAGGATCAGCCAATACTGTGTTTATCCCCCATTGTCGTTATAATAGCCGCACAATGACAGCCGCTATAGGTAATAGCATGCAACAGAATACCAACGTAGACCCGCAGGAAATCGCAAAGTTTGAACGTATGGCCGAAACCTGGTGGGATCTCAACGGCGAGTTTAAGCCGCTGCATCTATTAAATCCCCTGCGCCTTAACTATATCGATCAAACGGCAGGCGGGATTTTTGGTAAGAAAGTGCTGGACGTCGGCTGTGGCGGCGGCATTTTATCCGAAAGCATGGCGCGCATCGGCGCGATCGTTCACGGCCTCGATATGGGTGAAGAACCATTAGAAGTCGCGCGTTTACATGCACTGGAAACTGGCGTGAGCATCAACTATGTCAAAAACACTGCCGAGGCCCATAGAGAAGATCACCGCGAATACTACGATGTGGTGACTTGTATGGAGATGCTCGAGCATGTGCCAGATCCGCAATCGGTCATTCAAGCCTGCTGCGATATGGTTAAACCCGGCGGTTTTGTGTTTTTCTCAACCATCAACCGTAATATTAAGTCTTTTGTCGAGACCATTATCGGCGCCGAGTACCTATTAAAGATGTTGCCAATTGGCACCCATGACCATAATAAGTTCATCAAGCCATCGGAACTCATGGCCTTAGTCGATAACACCGATCTTCTCTGTAAAGATGCACTTGGGATCACCTATAACCCGCTAACAGGGATCTTTAAGTACACCCCAAAGGTCGATGTTAACTATATGATTGC
Source organism: Shewanella seohaensis (assembly GCF_023283775.1). Classification (NCBI taxonomy): domain Bacteria; kingdom Pseudomonadati; phylum Pseudomonadota; class Gammaproteobacteria; order Alteromonadales; family Shewanellaceae; genus Shewanella; species Shewanella seohaensis. The sequence goes on along the minus strand of NZ_JAKILE010000008.1, from coordinate 5,891 downwards.
GACGCAAAAGGTAGATTAAGATGAGCTTAGCTGAGGTTAAAGGGGTCTTATTCGACCTTGACGGTACCCTGGCCGATACCGCGCCGGATCTGGTTCAAGCCCTTAACCTCAGTTTGTCTGATGTCGGTATCGCGGCAAAACCTTTAGCAGACATGCGTAGCGCCGCCTCCCATGGCAGCTTTGCCTTAGTCGATGCGGCGATTCCCGGCGCGGATGACGCTCTGCGCACTCAAGTACAGCAAGGACTCCTCGCACACTATCAAAGGATCAATGGCGACCATTGCCAGTTGTTTGATGGTATCGCTCCCCTGCTCGATTGGCTCGAGTTATGCCGTGTGCCATTTGGGGTGATCACGAATAAACCCGCCCGCTTTACACGCCCTCTATTACATAAACTTAAGCTCAGCTCGCGTATGCCAGTGATGATCAGTGGCGATTCGACTCGTTACCCTAAGCCTCACACCGCACCTATGCTATTGGGCGCGCAGCAGCTGCAGTGCCAGCCACAGCAAATACTCTATTTAGGTGATGCTGAGCGGGATTTACTCGCGGCCCAAGCGGCTGGCATGCTTGGCGGTGTGGCGTTGTGGGGATATTTAGGTGAGGCCGATACACCCGATGCATGGCCTGCCTATGCGCAGTTTAACTCACCATCGAGTTTGCATTCGGCCTTAAGCCAAGCATTGGCCAAATAGCGGTAACGGATTGACCAAGGTTAACGGCCCAACCGAATCCGATTAACGGCGAAATAATGCGCCCTTCGCTGGTAATGCAATTTAGGTTAAGGGTCAATCCTTGCGATCGCGATCGCTGCTTATTTTAGCGATCGATCACACTGTGAAATTTGCACAAAAAAACGTCATCAATGTCGCACGCTAATCTCAATTTGAGCTTCTGGGTTAGTCATCACTAACGCTTTTCTTTATCCTCAAGATATCCACAAGATACCCCCTGAATTGAGACTTGCAAATAGCGTCAAACCTCACTATCTTGTATCTCAGATTATTTAAAACACCATATCTTGTGTATAGGTAGCAATCAGACACACTAGAAGTTCCCCGTTAAATCGACTATCTCCTGCATAGTCAGCAGTATTAAGGGTTTTCAGGTTGATTGTTTTACAAGGAAACGTACGGTGACTTAGTTCACCTGAACAGATATCAGAACCAAGGCCTCTCTTCAATGAATAGCAATATGACAGTCACAAAACGCTGTGGTGCACGTGAGACAATCGATCTCGACAAGATACACCGCGTAATTACTTGGGCAGCCAAGGGATTAAAAAACGTTTCTGTTTCTGAAGTTGAACTTCGCACGCATTTACAGTTTTTCGACGGGATCCCAACCGAAGCTATCCACGAAACGATCATCAAATCTGCGGCGGATTTAATTTCCCCAGAATCACCGGATTATCAGTTTCTGGCTGCGCGCTTAGCCGTATTCCATTTACGTAAGAAGGCCTTTGGTCAGTTCGAGCCGCCAAAGTTATACGACCATGTGACTAAACTGGTTGAGCTTGGTAAGTATGATATGCATATTCTGCAGGATTACACCCGCGAAGAACTCGATATCATGGATACCTATATCGACCATTGGCGCGATATGAACTTCTCCTACGCGGCGGTAAAACAGCTCGAAGGTAAGTATCTGGTACAAAACCGTGTGACCCACGAGATCTACGAGAGCGCCCAGTTCCTCTATATTCTGGTGGCGGCCTGCTTGTTTGCCCGTTATCCAAAAGAAACGCGCCTGCAATACGTTAAAGATTTTTACGACGCGGTATCGACCTTTAAGATTTCTCTGCCCACGCCAATCATGGCGGGTGTACGTACGCCAACGCGTCAATTCAGTTCATGCGTTCTGATTGAATGTGGCGACAGCTTAGATTCTATCAACGCGACCGCCTCTTCTATCGTGAAGTATGTCAGCCAACGCGCAGGTATCGGTATCAACGCCGGTCGTATCCGTGCACTAGGTAGCCCAATCCGTGGCGGCGAAGCCTTCCACACGGGTTGCTTACCTTTCTACAAGTATTTCCAAACGGCGGTTAAGTCTTGCTCGCAAGGCGGCGTTCGTGGTGGTGCTGCGACCCTCTTCTACCCTATTTGGCACTTAGAAGTGGAATCCCTGCTGGTACTGAAAAACAACCGCGGTGTCGAAGATAACCGTATTCGCCACTTAGACTACGGCGTACAGCTCAACAAGCTGATGTATCAACGTCTGATCAAAGGCGAAAACATCAGCCTGTTCAGCCCATCAGACGTGCCAGGTCTTTACGATGCCTTCTTCGAAGATCAAGACGAATTCGAACGTCTGTACCTGCAATATGAGCAAGACAGCAGTATTCGTAAGAAGACATTGAAAGCAGTTGAACTGTTCTCATTGATGATGCAAGAGCGTGCTTCAACGGGCCGTATCTACATCCAAAACGTCGACCACTGTAACACCCACAGTCCGTTCGACTCGAAAGTCGCTCCGATCAGACAATCTAACCTTTGTCTTGAAATCGCGTTGCCGACCAAGCCATTGAACAACATTGACGATCCAAACGGTGAAATCGCGCTCTGTACACTGTCAGCATTAAACTTAGGTGCGATCAAAAACTTAGCCGAGCTTGAACCATTAGCCGATTTAGCGGTACGTGCACTGGATAACCTACTGGATTACCAAGATTATCCAATCAAAGCGGCTGAAATTTCATCGATGAACCGTCGTACCTTAGGTATTGGTGTTATCAACTTCGCTAACTACTTAGCGAAGAATGGCATGAAGTACTCCGATGGTAGCGCGAACAACCTGACTCACAAGACCTTTGAAGCGATTCAATTCTATCTGCTTAAGGCGTCAATGAATCTGGCAAAAGAGCAAGGTGCGTGCCCATTATTTAATGAGACCACTTACGCCCAAGGTATTTTACCTATCGATACCTACAAACGTGATTTAGATAAGATTTGCAGCGAGCCATTGCATTTAGACTGGGAAACACTGCGCCAAGACATCAAACAGCACGGTTTACGTAACTCGACCCTGTCTGCGCTGATGCCGTCTGAAACGTCATCACAGATCTCAAACGCGACTAACGGTATCGAACCTCCACGCGGTTTGATCAGTGTGAAAGCCAGTAAAGATGGCCAGTTAAAGCAAGTGGTGCCTGATTTTGATGAGCTGAAATACAACTACGAGCTGCTATGGCAAATGCCAAGCAACGAAGGTTACTTACAGCTCGTGGGTATCATGCAAAAATTCGTTGACCAAGCAATTTCGGCCAACACTAACTATGACCCAACGCGTTTCGAAGGCCGTAAGGTTCCGATGCAGACTCTGCTGAAAGACTTACTCAATGCCTATAAGTTAGGTGTAAAAACGCTGTACTACCATAACACTCGCGATGGTGCATCGGATCAACACGATGACATTACCAACATAGAGAAAGAAGATGACGGCTGTGCTGGCGGCGCCTGCAAAATCTAATCTTCAATGTTAACGGTTGCGGGATCCCTTTGGGATCCCGACTTATTGGAATACTCGTACCATGACCTACTCTACTTTTTGCCAAACACCCAACGATGCTACCCGTGAACCTATGTTCTTCGGACAATCGGTTAACGTCGCTCGTTATGACCAACAAAAATATGAAGTGTTTGAAAAACTGATTGAAAAGCAGTTGTCTTTCTTCTGGCGCCCAGAAGAAGTTGACGTGAGCCGCGATAAAATCGATTACAACTCACTGCCAGATCATGAAAAGCATATTTTTATTTCGAACCTGAAATACCAAACGCTGCTCGACTCTATCCAAGGCCGCTCGCCTAACGTGGCATTTCTGCCCTTAGTGTCGCTGCCCGAATTAGAAACTTGGATTGAGACTTGGTCTTTCTCCGAGACCATCCACTCGCGCTCATACACGCACATTATTCGCAATATCGTGAACGATCCTTCAGTGATTTTTGACGATATCGTGGTGAATCAAGAGATCCTGCGCCGCGCGACTGACATTGCCGAATATTACGATCACTTAATTAAACTCACGCAGGTTTACCACCTGTTAGGTGAAGGCACCCATGTGATCGATGGCGAGCCAGTCGAAGTCAACACTCGCACGCTAAAGAAAGCGCTGTACCTGTGCATGATGTCAGTTAACGCCCTCGAAGCGATTCGCTTCTACGTTAGTTTTGCCTGCTCATTCGCATTTGCTGAGCGTAAGCTTATGGAAGGTAACGCGAAAATTATTCGTCTTATCGCCCGTGACGAAGCGCTGCACTTAAACAGCACCCAGCATATCTTAACCATTATGCAGGGCGGCAAAGATGATCCTGAAATGGCCGAAATTGCTGTGGAATGCCAACAGGAAGCGTACAACCTGTTCCTCAAGGCCGCCGAGCAAGAAAAAGAATGGGCAAAATACCTGTTCAAAGACGGCTCAATGATCGGTCTCAACGAGCAGATCCTCTGCCAATACGTTGAGTACATCACTAACCAACGGATGAAGTCAGTTAACTTGCCACTGCCTTATGCCGAGCAGTCTAACCCACTGCCTTGGATGAAGAACTGGTTAGAAAGTGATGCAGTACAAGTGGCGCCGCAGGAAGTCGAAGTGTCATCTTATCTTGTCGGTCAAATCGATTCGGCCGTCGACAGTGATGAATTCCTCGATTTCGATCTCTAACGGGATTTGATTGCTTATGGCTAAATCGAACCTACTGTTAAACAACCCCTTTGCCAAGGCGCCCATTGTGCGCCTTCAAGGGCAACCTGTGCTGCTGTTTACCGAGCAGCACAATTCGTTGTTGCAAGCACTCGAAGCCAAAAAAGTGACCATTTTCTCTGAGTGCCGCAGTGGTTTTTGCGGCGCTTGCAAGACCCGCATTATTAGCGGCAGTGTCAGCTATTTAACCGAGCCTTTGGCCGAGCTTAATGCCGACGAATGTCTGCCCTGCTGCTGTATTCCTAGCGAAGATTTAGAACTCGATTTATCCCCCGAAGGTGCTGCAGTGGTGACCTATGCTTACGGTAACAGTCGCGCCCAAACCCCATCGACGCGTAAAACCGCCAATCTCAAAGCTGTGCCACAGCAAGAAGTGGTCGAAGACTAGCAGAGTCGTTTGCTACGGATTCGTATTGACGAATATCTCCCTGCATAACACCCACTGATAAGTAAAAGACAACATCTTTGCGGCTTCCCAAACGCTTTACCATTCGTCCTTGTTCGCTTGCCAAAAGATCATTATGTTATTGCTTTCCACTTACTTTATATTAGGTGGACCAGTTTATACCAAGGAGAGCTATGGATAAGTTAATCGCAATCAGCTTGCTGCTTGTGTCAATGAGTGCATTTTCGAGTGAAGATAACCTCGTTGCCGAGATGAAAGACATGGATAGTAAGGTATTTGATTCATTTAATCGTTGTGCTGATGAGCAACAACTCAAGCTGCATGAAAGTTACTTTGCAGATAAGGTCGAGTTTTACCATGACAATGGTGGTGTCACTTGGAACCGCCAATCGATGATCAACAACACTAAAAACTATGCCTGCGGTAAATACACCCGCTCACTGGTTGAAGAGAGCTTTCAAGCCTATCCCATCAAGGACTTTGGCGCGATAACTGAGGGCGTACATAAATTTTGCAGCAAAGAAACAGGCAGTTGTGACGGCAAAGCCAAATTTCTAATGGTCTGGCAACACGCCAATGGTCAGTGGCAAGTCACGCGGGTGGTAAGTTATGGGCATTTACCCAACTAAGCAGATAGCCCACTCATATAGATAAGCGTTTATCTTCATATCAATGTCTCGTCCTAAGATAGGTTGACAGTTTTTAGGCCAGCTCCAGTAGCTGGCCTTTTCTATTGTGCACCTGATTAGGGGTTGCCATATTCAAACTCAGATGCGGTCTCAT